>CAYPXQ010000100.1:0-7373 GCA_964414685.1 uncultured Actinomycetota bacterium | reverse complement strand
CCTTCCGGCTTTATATAGCCTGCCCAGGAAAGATTGGGAAATATCTTTTCCTTAAGCCTGCCGTCATCGGCAATGAAATATTCCAGGGGCTGCAGATTAGCTGCCGAGGGAGCCATCCTTCCTGCATTTACCAATTTCATGAGTATCTCAGGATTTATTCTCTCCTGTTTGAATCTCCTTATAGTCCTTCTCTCAATTATCTTTTCATATAGACTCATCCTGCTCCTTTTTTTCACTTATGATTTGCATAAAATCAGCTGGTCCAACGATGCTGATCTTCTCTTGCGGGAAATCTTTAGCATTACGGGTAATAATATAATCACAACCGGACCTTTTGGCTGAGACAAACTGTATCATATCCTCAAGATCATTTTTGTCTATTTTTTTTGCTTCCAGCAAAAGACTCCTGGTCAGCGGAACTATTTCAAACTCATCCAGGAGCTGGCCGATTAATTCCCCCACTGAAGTCCTGTCCTTTTGTTTTAATAATATATAATGCAGGTTATTGATCGAAATTGCTGATATATATCCGGAGATCTTCTTTTCCGACACAAGTGACCAGACTTTGGCGCTGTTCTCATAATGCTGATGCCTGAATAGGATCACATCCAGAAAGATATTTGTATCAATCAGTATCTTCATATCTTTCCAGTTTATCTTCTATGACTTCATCCCTGAGCTGTCTGTAGTCCTTATCAGAGTTTGCAAACCCGGCCCATTTGCTTACTTTGTCTGAGACCTTAAACTCATTTGATATGGAATACTGTTCATTGATATAATCTGTTACCAGGCCTGATATAGATTTTCCCATTATCTTTGACATCCTTTTTGCCCTGTCGATAACTTCTGTGTCAATATACAGCGTTAGTTTTGTCTTGCTCATTTAGTTCACCTACGTATAATAATACTATATTATACGTAATATTAATAATCAAGCTTTTGTTCTTTTGAAAGGTATTTGCCATTTTCGAACTGGCTGTTGTAAAGGCTGGCATAGAAACCGTTTTTATCCAGGAGCTCCCTGTGGCTGCCCTGTTCTACTATATCGCCATTGTCCATCACCAGTATCAGGTCGGCATTCCTTATAGTACTCAGCCTGTGAGCAATTATAAAGCTGGTCCGGTCCTTCATAAGGTTGTCCATGGCATCCTGTATAAGAAGCTCGGTACGGGTATCCACCGAGCTGGTGGCCTCATCCAGTATGAGTATTCTGGGATCAGCCAGTACGGCCCGGGCTATGGTTATAAGCTGTTTCTGGCCCTGTGAGATATTGGATGTCTCTTCATTAAGGATATGCCCATATCCATTGGGAAGAGTGTGTACAAAATGGTCCACATAAGCGATCCCGGAGCTCTCGATGACTTCCTCATCGGAAGCGTCCTGCCTGCCGTACCTTATATTCTCCATTATGGTGTCGTTGTAGAGCCAGGTATCCTGCAGGACCATGCCGAATATTCCCCTTAGGTCTTCCCTGGTAAGATCCTTTATATTCTTACCGTCAATAAATATCCCCCCCTTACCCACATCATAGAAACGCATCAGGAGCTTTACCATGGTGGTCTTTCCGGCTCCGGTGGGGCCTACCAGTGCTATTTTCTGACCCGGTCTCACATCTGCGGAAAAACCCTTTATCACAGGCTGCCCCGGCCTGTATCCGAAATGCACATCTTCAAACCTGACCTCGCCCGAGATATCTTCCGGTTTTACCGGATTCTCGGTATCTGGTGATTCTTCTTCTTCATCCAGGAATTCGAATACCCTTTCGGCAGAAGCCGCTGTCTGCTGAAGCACATTGGAGATATTGGCTATCTGGGATATGGGCTGTATGAATGTCCTTACATATAATATGAATGCCAGTATGTCACCCACCGAAATCCTTCCCTGTACTGCCAGCCATCCGCCGGTGACACAAACTGCCACATAACCCAGGTTTCCCACAAAAAATGCAATGGGCATCATCAGCCCGGAAAGGAATTGCGATTTCCAGGCTGCACCATACAGCACCTCATTAAGACCATTAAACTTTTTTATGCTTTTTTCTTCGCCATTAAAAGCCCTCATTACATTATGGCCTCCGAACATCTCTTCTACGTGTCCGTTAACATGCCCCAGGTATTCCTGCTGCTGCTTGAAATATTTCTGTGAACGTCTTACCACTAACATTATCATCACCAGGGACAGCGGTACTATAAGCACTGTTACCAGTGTCATTATCCTGCTTATTGTAAGCATCATCACCAGTATGCCGATGACAGTTGTTACTGAAGTTATGATCTGGGTAAGGCTCTGGTTAAGTGTCTGGTTTATGGCGTCTACATCATTTGTGACCCGGGATATTATTTCACCCTGGCTGGTATTATCAAAATACTTCAGCGGCATCCGGTTTATTTTCCGGGATATATCCCGCCTGAACCTGTAGGTCATCTTCATGGATACTGCAGACATTATCCAGCCCTGGACAAAGGAAAACAATCCTGAGGCCCCGTAAAGGCCAAGCGATATCAGTATTATCCTGCCTATATAGTCAAAATCAATCCCGTCCCCGGTACCGGATACAAGCTGCATCACCCCATCAAACAGCCTGGTGGTAGCCATGCCTATCATCCTGGGACCGGCAATAGCAAAAGCAGTAGAGGCAGCTGCCATTATCATTACCACGAGTATCTGGATCTTGAATCTACCGGCATATTCCAGAAATTTTTTAAGGGTCCTCTTAAAATCCTTTGGTTTTTCTCCCTGCATCTGGATGCCCCTGGCACCGGGCCCGAACCCCATATGGCCTCCGCTTCCCGGTTTTTGACCCCCGGTCTTAAAACCTCCAAATGTCCTGCTGCTGTCCGCGGTCCTGTCTCTCATGCCAGTTCCTCCCTGCTCAGCTGGGAAAAAGCGATTTCCCTGTAGGTCTCGCAATCTGCCATGAGTTCTTCATGGGTGCCCATGCCGGCTATCCTGCCCTCATCCAGGACAATTATCTGCTCCGCACTCATAACAGTACCCACTCTCTGGGCTATAATAAACAGGGTTGTATCAGAAGCATATTCCCTGAGGGCATGCCTTAAAGCGCGGTCAGTCCTGAAATCCAGGGCCGAAAAACAATCATCAAGTACTAGTATCTCCGGGTCCTTTACCAGGGCCCTGGCTATGGAAAGCCTCTGCCCCTGTCCCCCCGATACATTTTTCCCTCCCTGGGCTATGCTGGAATCAAAACCATCGCTCTTTTCTTTTATGAAATCGAGAGCCTGAGCCACGGACGCTGCTTCTTCCAGCCTGGCCTCAGCAGCATCATCATCTGCATAACGGAGATTACTCCCTATGGTCCCGCTGAAAAGGACACTCTGCTGGGGAACATAACCTATTCTTTCCCTTAAGTCTTTCTGCCTTATCTCCCGCACATCTTTTCCATCTACCAGGATCTTTCCCTGGCTGACATCATAAAACCTTAAGATCAGGCTTGCCAGGGTCGATTTGCCGGATCCTGTAGAACCTATTATGGCTGTGGTCTCACCCCGCCTGACCCTGAAGCTCACATCATGGATAACGTCTTCTTCTGCATTGGGATAGCGGAAAGAAACATCCTTGAATTCTATTTGCCCCTTAATGCCGGGCTGTATAACTTCCGGTTTTTCGGGATCTTTTATGGTGGCCTGCGTGTCAAGGACGTCAGCTACTCTTCCAGCAGATACTGAAGCCCGGGGGAACATTATAAACATGACCGAAAGCATGAGAAAGGCCATTATTATGAGCATGGCATACTGCAGAAATGCCATCATGTCCCCTACCTGTATGTTTGAAACTGCTACCTGGTTAGCGCCCACCCATACTATCATAAGCGATACCCCGTTCATGGCTAACATCATGGCCGGAAATAGTACCACCATAGCCCTGGTCACGAAAAGCGAAGTACTGGTAAGGTCGAGATTGGCCCGGTCGAAACGCTTTTCCTGGAAATGCTGGTTATTAAAAGCCCTTATCACCATAATACCGGAAAGGCTTTCCCTGATGACCAGGTTCAGCCTGTCGATCAGGTCCTGCATCCTCCTGAACCTGGGAAGGGTTATGGAAAAAACTACCATGATAAGTGAGATTATAGATATTACCGCCACTGCGATTATCCAGGACATGGATACGCTGCTTCTTAAGGCCAGCACTATTCCCCCGATCCCCAGAAGAGGGGCATAGAATACCATCCTTATCATCATTATTACCAGCATCTGTATCTGGGTTATGTCATTGGTTGACCTGGTTATAAGGGATGCTGTGGAAAACCGGTCAAACTCGGCATTGGAAAATCCTTCAACCCTGCTAAATGTCATACCCCTGAGATTTTTGGCCAGGCCTGCTCCTGTTCTGGCAGCAAAGTATCCTACAGCAATGGTGGACACAGCTGAAAGGAGGGTCAAAAGCAGCATTATCCCTCCCGTCTGCCAGATATAGTTCCTCTGGACTCTGGCAGTATCTAAGCCCAGATAGCCATACTCGGCTCTTACAAAATTGACTGCCATCTGGGTAAGAAGCGTATCCCCCATTTCCTGGAACTGCTGCTCCATGTTTTCAAGGATCATGGACTTTTGTTCATCCGGCAGGTCCTCGATCATCTCGATGACCTGGCCTGCAGACATACCTTCGGGTATCCTGGACAGGTCAAGACCCGGCGCTATTCCAGATTCCCCGGCTCTCTCAGGGTCCGATATAATCACCTCGATGCCGCCTACAGCTACAAATGCCCGGGACAGTATTTTATTCATGCTATTTGCTTTTTCCCGGGTTATTTTGTTTAAAACATATACACCCTCCTCCATCAGTCTTGGATATTTATCCAAATACTCCCTGAAGTCTGAGGAGGTCACAGCCTTCAGTGTATAGTTTTCCAGGACTTCAGCCTTTTCCTCCTCATCCATGAATACCAGGAGCCTGTCCATCCTGCTTTTACTGACAGCCTCGGCTACTGCATCCTCTACTCCGCCCTGCTGTATGCCCACATTTACTATATCTGACAAATAGTCAGGCAGGGCCAGGTTGGCAATAGCCTGCAGGAACAGGAACACTATGGAGATAATTATAAGGGCCGTAAACGGCCTGAGGTATTTTAAGAGTCTAAACATCCACTAATGAATTCATTAAGTAGCTAAAACAATAAGTATCTTAAATTAAGGGAGATTTTTGTCAATATATTTTATGAATTTTTAAAATCGGGTATCTGTATGCGCACTCCACCCTTCATGGCTGACTGGTGGGCGCAGATACCGGCAGCAGTCCAGTTGGCTGCCGCCAAAGCATCGATAGCAGAATCCCTTTCCTCCATTATAGCACTTATATATTCGTGGACCATGTGGGGATGAGAACCGCCATGTCCGGCTCCCTGGATGAATGATACGTGGGTATCATCTTCTATTTTTTCTCTTCTGGTAAATCTCTTTATCTCTTCCGGAAGAAGCTTATCGGTGTCAGGGATCTCGATCCTCCGGGCATCTTCACCACCTTCAAAAAGGACCGGGTTTTCACCCTGTATCTGTTCCCATTCAAATGAAAGCCGGTCTCCGTAGATATCAAGACTTTCCCGGTACTGCCTTACAGTCTCATAAAGAGACCGGGTGGCTTCGGCTATGATATTGCAATCCTTTAGTTTGAATGCAGCAGTCTCCACGGCAAAAGGAGAGCCATACCTGGAGGCAAGGTCTTTGCTAATGGAGCCGGACCCATGGCAGACTACCGACTCAGCTCCGGATCCAGCCAGTACAAGAAGAGGTGATATAGCATGGGTACCATACCACATAGGGGGAAAACCAAGCCAGTATTCCGACCAGCCTTCCAGCCCCATATCCTGCATATGGGAGCCCCTCAGAAACTGTATGCGGCCCAGCCTGCCGTTATCAGCCATTTCCTTCACATACAGGAATTCTCTGGTATAGACCGCAGTCTCCATCATCATATATACTTTTTTTGAGCTGTTTTTTGCTTTTACTATGGCCCTGAGGTCTTCGATACTTGTCCCCATTGGAACAGTACAGGCACAATGTTTTCCCGCCTCCAGGGATGCAATTGTCATAGGTGCATGATCCATAATGGGAGACACTACATGAATAGCATCTATCTCATCGATATCAAGAAGGTCCCTCCAGTCGGTAAAAAGTCTTTCTATACCAAATCTTTTGCCGGTCTTTTCCAGCTCATCTTTATTCCTCCTGCATATGGCAAATACTTCTACACCGGGATAGGCCTGGTATATGGGAATAAACTCCATACCGAATCCCAGACCTATAATAGCCACCTTTATTTTTTCACTCATGGTATTTCACCCCTCCATATTTTTATTGTCCTGCTGTTTTTTCAATAAATACTTATCTACCTCATCTTTTTCGGGCAGCGATGGTATCACGCCTTTTCCGGTGGCAGTCAGGGCTGCTGCTGCACTGGCAAATCTTAATGCTGCAGCAAGCTGCAGCCTGCTGGCAGTCAGGTTTTCAATACCATTTTTAGCTATGCTGTAAAGCACTCCTGACACAAAGCTGTCACCGCAGCCGGTTGCATCCACTGCATACACTCTGAAAGCAGGTACATAACCGAAGGAATCCCTGGTCAGGAAATAACAACCCTTCTCCCCCATAGTCACCAGGCATATTGCCGGCCCCATTTCCAGTATTTTTTCCGACCCTTTTTCAATATCAGAAGTCCCGCTTATAAGCTCCAGCTCTTCATGGCTTACCTTTACTATATGGGTTAGGTGTATGGCATCAGTTATGACCTTTTTTGCCCTTTCCCTGGAAGGCCACAGCATAGGCCTCCAGTTGGGATCATAAGATATCACTGCCCCGGCATCCCGGGCGGTCTCAACTGCTTTATAAGTGGAAGTCCTGCCAGGTTCTCCCGTCAGTGTTATGGAGCCGAAATGACATATTCCTGTATCCTGTAAAAATCTCCTGTCAAATTCCCGGTGGTCCAGGTTCATATCAGCACCAGGGTCGCGGTAGAATTGGAATTCTCTGGTATTTGGACTGGGAAGGGAGATAAAGGCAAGGGTTGTCCTGGCACTTTTATCATACTGCAACTGTGATATATCTACTTTGTTATTTTCCAGGACAGAAACCAGGTATCTGCCAAACCGGTCATCGCCTACCCTCCCTATAAAGGCAGATTCCAGCCCCAGTTTTGCTGTACCCACGGCTACATTTGCAGGGGCGCCGCCGGGGACCCTCCTGAACTCGCTTACTTCCTCAAAACTGACTCCGGACTGGAGCGGAAGAAAGTCTATAAGCAGTTCGCCTATACATATGACGTCCATGCTTTTCAACCAATGGTTTTGGCCAGGATCTCCTCTATAGTCCCCCTGTTGTTTTCCGGATCATAATATGCTTCTATTATATCTTTATGAGGCA
>CAYPXQ010000099.1:0-2708 GCA_964414685.1 uncultured Actinomycetota bacterium | reverse complement strand
AGTAAATTTCGGCATATCGCTTGCCAGCCTCATAATCTTTGGTCCTCCTACAGCCATTATCGTAACTTTCATATCCATTTTCAATATACGTGAATTTGCAAAAAGGATTCCCTATTACAGGCATCTTTTCAATGCCGGACAATACCTCATCGCCATGGGTGTGGCAAGTATTATATTTGACATCCTTTACAGGGCAGACCAGGATAATTTTTTTGATCCCCGCAATATCGGTTTCATACTTATGGCCGCATATATTTTCTTCTTCCTTAATACCATGCTTACTGCAGGCGCCATTTCACTAAGCGAGGGTATCAACCTTGGCAATGTGTGGGTTTTCAATTATGCCTGGCTCATACCTTTCCAGCTTTTCCTGGCTGCCATGGCCATAGCCATCTCTTTTCTCTATATACAATACAACCCTTTCACGCTGCTGTTCACATCACTTCCTCTTATGATAGCCCAGTATACATATCTCCTCAGGGTAAAGGAAAGAAGAGCCCTCCTGGCCAGTATCCTGCAGATCGTAAAGATAGTCGAGGCAAAGGACTCCTATACAGCCGGTCATTCTGTAAGGGTGGCCGAATACAGTGAAAAAATTGCCAGGAAGCTTAAGATGAATGAATATGATATCGAGCTGCTGGTAAACCTTGCCAATCTGCATGACCTGGGTAAAATACAGGTAGACCTTTCAGTACTCAATAAACCGGGGAGCTTCGATAAGGCAGACTGGGAAGAAGTAAAGAAACACCCCCAGATAGGGTACAATATAGTCAAGGAAATAACTTTTTTACAGAGTGAGGCGACGGCTATCCTTCATCACCACGAAAGGATGGACGGCAAAGGATATCCCGGCGGGCTGAAAGGCGATGAGCTTTCTATATTCGCCAGGATCCTTATTGCAGCCGATTCATACGATGCCATGACCACGGACCGGCCTTACCGCAGAGCTCTTTCCGACAATGAAGCCATAATGGAGCTCAGGAATAATTCAGGCACTCAGTTCGATCCCAGGATAGCC
Organism: uncultured Actinomycetota bacterium; assembly: GCA_964414685.1. Taxonomy (GTDB): domain Bacteria; phylum Actinomycetota; class Humimicrobiia; order Humimicrobiales; family Humimicrobiaceae; genus M55B120. Next base: position 1,690 of record CAYPXQ010000099.1, on the reverse strand, counting down.
GGGACCATGATAGAAATAATACAGGAAGAACAGGAACAGGCGGTTTAGCAGGATATGAAAGGATTCTGGAACAGGGGATCCCCGCCCAGTCATGCTGCCGTAAATATGAGCCATAAGAGGAACCTGGTTTTTATATTTCTGAAAAGCCTGGGGTCCCTGCTGGCCGGTGCGGCACTTGGCTACGGGTTTTATTATTTTTTCAGCAGCCAGAGCGCGGTCATCATAGATAAGTTCAAGATATTGCAGTCTTTTTTTGGCATCAGCCAGTATAGCGAAGGCATGACTGTTACCAGGGTTATCGTCACTATACTTCTGGGAAACCTTATATCTACCCTTTGTTATATAGGACTGGGATACGGAAGACTAAGTCTTCCCGTAAGTCTTATCACTGGTCTTTTTATCTCCGTGTTCCTGTTTTCCGGTATCATAAGACACGACACCAGGACCATACCCCTGGAAGTCATACTTCTTATCTCCATAGAGATGGTGTACAGGGTGCTGGCAGTGAGTACGGGAGAATATTTAAGCAGATACGGGCTAGGATCAAGACTGGTCCCCGTGGTCTCATCCAGCATCATATTTATACTGTACCTGTCGGCCGCCCTGTATGAGTTATGGCAGCTATTCTAGAGGTTCTCCCTCCTGAACTTCTTTTTCCAGCTGAGACTGTTGAATACCAGCCGGAAGAATTTCATGGTATCTTTGACAGGACTGACATAGCTGGTAAATCCCGCATGATATATTGTCCTTATAGGGACATTTACTATGTTCATGCCGTGCCAGCCGGCCTTCAATATCATCTCAGGTTCGGTGTCAAAGTTGCCGGTCTCAAGCTTTATTTTCTTTAATGCTTCAGTTTTCAGATACCTGTATCCTGACTGTACGTCCCTGACCTTCCTGCCTGCTATCCTGGATATAATCCATGAAGTAAATAAATTGGTAGCCAGCCTGATAAAAGGCATGCCTTTTGTATTTCCCAGCCTGTTACCGATTATGATATCGGGGTCACCTCTGTTTACTGCTTTAAGGAAATCAGCTATCTCGCCCGTATCATGCTGTCCGTCAGCATCCAGGGTTATGACACCTTTATATCCGTTCTTTACCACATGCTTAAAACCGGTTATAAGTGTATGGCCCTTGCCCCGGTTGACGGGATGGGCTATGAGTTTAAGCCTGTCCCCCATAGACGGTATAAGGGAGTTTACTATCCCGGCCGTATTATCAGCTGAACCGTCATCTATGACTATCATGTCCAGGCCGTAGGAAAAGCATTCTTTTAGGACACCTTCTATATATTTTTCTTCATTATAGGCAGGGATCATTATTGCTATTTGATCATCTTTCGTCATAATCTCCTTAGGTGCATGTTCAAATGGTCTGTGATTCGGTTATAAGGATATCGATCTTAAGGTCATGTCCCGATACCGGTATCTCATCCAGAACCTGAAGGTCAAAGGCAAGTGCTATCCGGGGAACAGACCGGGGAATACCCGCTAGAAGCCTGTCATAGAAACCTCCGCCATAACCAAGCCGGTTATGTTTCCGGTCAAAGCCCACCCCGGGGACTATAACTATGTCCATTTTATGGGGTTCAGCCGGCCTGCACCTGGAAGGTATTGGCTCCATGATATCATAGCTCCCGGGTTCCAGGTCTTCTGACAGGTCTTTTATATAATAAAGGTCAAGGCCT
>CAYPXQ010000098.1:0-17370 GCA_964414685.1 uncultured Actinomycetota bacterium | reverse complement strand
ATAACAATATAGTAGTAATATCATGGAAAATGAAGTAAAACTGTTAAAAGTCTCTTCCAACTCAAAACCAAATTCAGTAGCAGGCGCCATTGCCGGGATGATAAGGACAGAAAAAAGGGTACAGGTACAGACGATCGGCGCCGGAGCCCTGAACCAGGCTGTAAAGGGTATTGCTATTGCCAGGGGTTTCATTGCCCCGACCGGACAGGAACTGGTATGCATACCATTTTTTAAGGACATAGAGGTAAACGGCGAGGTAAAAACTGCCCTGGTGCTTACCATCGAATCCAGGTAATGACCGGACTGCGTACTGGTTTAAAGACGACACCAGCAATCATAGGACCATAATCTATAGATCATGAAAGCATATATCGAGACATTCGGATGCCAGATGAATGAATATGACTCTGAAAGGATCATTTACTACCTTGAAAAAAAAGGATATGTAAAGACAGATGATATAGATAGTTCAGATATCATAGTAATAAATACCTGTGCTGTCCGGGAAAAGGCTCAAAACAGGCTGTACGGCCACCTGGGGAACCTTAAAAGCAGGTTTGGCCATAAAAATGATCCAAAGATCATCTGTGTGGGAGGCTGTACAGCACAGAGCCTGGCCGGAAAGATACAGGAAAGATTTCCCTTTGTGGACATAGTATTCGGCACCCGAAACATATCGCAGCTCCCGGATCTGATAGACAGGAGGGCTAAGGAAAAAAGCATTATCTGCTCCGTTGCAGACGAAGGCCTTGACTGCAGGCTGGACGAAGCCAGAAGGCAGGATCCCTACCGCGCCCTTGTCCCTGTCAGCATAGGGTGTAATAATTTCTGTTCCTACTGTATAGTGCCTTATGTAAGGGGGCGCGAGATCTCCATTGACCCGGATAATATAATCTCTGCTGTCAGTAATATGGTATCAGAAGGCATTGTCCAGGTGACGCTTCTGGGGCAGAATGTGAATTCCTACGGAAAAGACCTGGGGGAGGGAATGGATTTTTCATATCTTTTACGCAGGGTATCATGTGTTGAAGGGCTAAAAAGGATACGGTTCATGACTTCCCACCCTAAAGATATCTCCCTGTCGCTCATAAAGACCATAGGAGAAAGTGATAATATCATGAACCATATACACCTTCCCCTCCAGGCAGGTTCCGACCGGATACTTAAAAAAATGAATCGCGGATACACTGGGGACAGGTATATGAGGATCATTGAGGACATCTATAATAATATTGAGGACTGTTCCATAACCACGGATATAATAGTCGGTTTTCCCGGTGAGGAAAGAAAGGATTTTGATGATACCCTGGATATAGTGAAGCGCGCCAGGTTTGACAGGGCTTTTACCTTTTTATACTCTCCCCGCCAGGGGACCTCAGCTGCAGAGATGGAAGATAATACACCGTCCCGGGAAAAGAAAATATGGTTTGAAGAACTGACAGAGCTGCAAAAAAATATATCATCTCAGAAAAACAGCAGTTATACCGGTAAAAAGGTTAAAGTGCTGGTAGAAGGATTTAGTCCAAAAAACAAAGATCTCCTGCAGGGGAGGATGGAAAACAATACTGTGGTTATCTTTAAGGGCAAAAGTGATCTTATCGGCTCCATAGTAGATGTAAAAATAGACGAGACAAGGTCTTTCTATGTCAGAGGGGATATTGAAGGAAAATAAACAGCTTAAGGAATATGCGGATCCCGCCGGCACCAGGAGGCTGAAAAAGTGCCTGGCTGAAAGAAAAAAGGTTATTGTCATCTGTGGACCCACCGGCATAGGCAAGACAGGACTGGGCATCGAGTTGGCCCGGTTATTTGATACCGGGATCATATCTGCAGATTCCATGCAGGTTTACCGGGGGATGGATATAGGTACAGGCAAAGCCGATTCCGGCAAATACGGGGTAAGGCAATTTATGGTAGACCTTTTTGAGCCGGACCATGAGTTTACAGTACGGGAATTCATGGACAGGGCAGAAAAGATATTGAAAGAAGATTTCCTGGATGTGGGAAAGGTCCCCCTGCTGGTAGGGGGATCGGGCATGTACATAAAAGCCGTGATCGACGGCATTGACGAAAGCCCCGGCAAAAACAGGGATTTCAGGTCGAAAACAGAAGATGACATGGATAAGAAGGGGACCATAGGATATTATGAGAAGCTTAAAGAGATCGACGCGGCTTATGCGGCAAAGATAAATAAAAATGATAGAAGGCGGATACTCAGAGCCCTGGAGGTATATGAGGCAGCCGGAAGCCCCTATTCGGATTTCCAGAGATCATGGAAAAAGCAGGCACGGTTTAATGCAGTAATGATCGGCTTAAAAAGGGAAAGGTCATCGCTTTACCGGATCATAGAGGAGAGGGTAGACAATATGTTTGAAAAAGGACTTATAGATGAGGTCAGAAGCCTGGCTGATAGAGGATACGGAAAGTGCCAGAGCATGGTCCAGGCTGTCGGTTATAAAGAGGTCCTTAGTTTCCTGGAACACAGGATATCGCTGGAAGAATGCAAAAGCCAGGTGAAGACCAATTCCAGGAGGCTTGCCAAAAAGCAGATGACCTGGTTCAGGCGTGATGATAGAATAAATTGGCTCAGCGTTGACAATTATGATAATATATCTGATTTAATAAAAGAATCATTAATGATCATTGGACGGGACCAGTAATATGGGAAAGCTAGAGTTCTCAAAATATCACGGCCAGGGAAATGATTTTGTCATAATAGATGCCATCGGCAGGTCTTTGTCCCTGGAAGAGGAAAAAATAAGGCATATATGCGACCGGCATTTCGGCATCGGCGCTGACGGACTCATACTTGTAAAGGATTCCAGAGACCATGATTTCTATATGGATTACTATAATATGGACGGCACCAGGGCAGAGATGTGCGGCAACGGCATAAGGTGTATGGCAGCTTTCATATTTGACAGAAAGCTGAGCCGGAAAAATTCCCTGAAAATAGATACCATGGCCGGATCAAAGACTGTAGACCTTAATATGGCAGGCGGCCTGCCCGGGAATATATGTGTTGATATGGGACCCCCCGTATTCGACCCGGAGCAGATACCTGTAAACCTTGGCAGGGAGCAGACCTTTGGCCATAAGCTTCAGGTCGAAAACAGGGTGTTCAATATCAACTGCATATCTATGGGGAATCCACACTGTGTGATATTCCTGGATGATCATGAAGATCTGCAGTCGATACCGATAGATATCTGGGGGCCGCTGCTGGAAAAGCATGATCTTTTCCCCAGGAATACTAATGTAGAGTTCGTAAAGGTCCTGGAAGGCGGCGGCATAGAAATGCGTATCTGGGAAAGGGGAGTAGGAGAGACTCTTGCCTGCGGGACGGGAGCATGCGCTGCCGGTGTATGCACCATAAAGCTTGACGGCGGCAGTAAGTCTGCAGTTGACGTAAGGGTGCCCGGCGGAAGACTGGAAGTAGGCTGGGAAAGCCCGTCGGGAAATGTATTTTTAAAAGGCAGGGTAAAGCATGTCTTCGATGGGCTTTATTTCCCTGAGCAGGATATGGATCTATAAAATATAGAAAGGTATAGAATGAAGTTCGAGGAATCACGCAGGTTAAGGGATCTGCCGCCGTATCTTTTTGCTGAGATCGACAGGAAGATACAGAAGAAGAGGCAGGATGGTGTAGATGTCATAAGCCTGGGCATAGGAGACCCTGACATACCTACTCCTGACGGAATAATAATGGAGCTTAAGAAAGAAGCAGAAAACCCGGAAAACCACCGGTATCCTTCAAGCTATGGCATGGACGGATTCAGGAAAGCGGCAGCAGGCTATTATAAAGACCGGTTTGGTGTGGAACTTGACCCATCTTCAGAAGTGATAACCCTCTCAGGCGCCAAGGAGGGGATCGCTAATATCGCCTATACCTATATAGACAGCGGTGACTATGTACTGGTCCCCGATCCCTCCTATCCCGTATATGACATAGGTACTATGTTTGCCGGCGGAAAGACACATATAATGCCCATGGAAGAAAGAAACGGCTACTTAATAGACCTGGACAGCATTGACAGGAAAATTGCACGCAGGGCAAAACTTATGCATATAAATTACCCCAATAACCCCACCTCGGCCGTATGCGGCCTGGATTTTTTTGAAAAAGTCGTGGATTTTGCCTCTAAAAACAATATAATCGTATGCCATGATAATGCCTATGCTGATACATATTACGGTGATGAAGAGCCCTGCAGTTTCCTTTCCGCCGAAGGCGCAGGGGATGTGGGGATAGAGTTTTATTCCCTCTCAAAGACCTTTAATATGACGGGATGGAGGATAGGTTTCGCTGCCGGCAATAAAGATATAATAGCCAGCCTGGGCAAGTATAAGACAAATGTAGACTCAGGCGTTTTTAATGCAGTACAGTATGCCGGCATGGAGGCATTGAAACACCAAAAGGAATACAGCGGGGCCAATAATATGATCTACAAAAAAAGAAGAGAGATGACCGCTTCCATCCTTGACAGGATCGGAATTGATTATTACCGGTCAGATGCTACCATATATGTATGGGCCAGGGTACCTGAAGGTCATACTTCAGAGTCTTTTGCTGCTCTGATGCTTGACAGGGCTGATGTAGTGGTCACTCCGGGGAGCGCCTACGGAAAGCAGGGAGAGGGCTATTTCAGGATATCCCTGACTATTGACGACGGCAGGCTTGAAGAAGCCCTGGACCGGATAAATAAGGCCATGTAGGATAATTGGTTAGATATATTAAATGATCAAGGAAAAAGCCCTTCTAATATTTATTGATTTCTCAAGGGATTTTAACAGTAAGCAGCGGACATCCAGCGGAAGGTATTCAATTGAGAATAATATACAGGAACTATCAAATCTTGCTGTAAGCGCCGGGGCTGATGTGGCAGGATGTCTCACATATAAGCAAAAAGCACCTAATCCCAGGTTTTTCATAAGCGCCGGCAGACTGGAAGAGATAGATTCATTTATTTCGCAATACAGCGCCGGACTGGTAATATTTGATGACGAGATAACCCCCACCCAGCAGAGAAACCTGCAGAGAAGGCTGGATGTCAAAGTCATTGACAGGACAGCGCTTATACTGGATATTTTTGCCCAGAGGGCAAACAGCAGTGAAGGAAAACTCCAGGTTGAGCTGGCACAGCTGGATTACCTGCTGCCAAGACTTATCGGAAAGGGAGTGGAGCTGTCCAGGCTTGGCGGTGGCATAGGAACCAGGGGGCCGGGCGAGACCAAGCTTGAAGTAGACAGGAGAAAGATCAGGGACCGCATAGCCAGTCTCAGAAAGAAGATGAGCCGGATCTCGGTACAGAGGGATACCCAGAGGAAGAGCAGAAAAGGCAATATCTTCCAGATAGCACTTGCAGGTTATACAAACAGCGGAAAGTCGACACTTCTAAATTCCCTTACAGATTCAGACATATATGCCAGGAATATGTTATTTTCCACACTTGATTCCACTACCAGGAAGCTGGACCTGGATGTAAAACCGGACGTACTGGTAACAGATACGGTCGGGTTTATCGAAAAGCTTCCCCATCAGCTGATCGCGGCATTTAAATCAACGCTGGAGGAAGTAAAGATATCGGACCTTTTGCTGCTGGTGGTAGATATAAGCAATGAGGATTTCCAGTCAAACATACGGAGTGTAAAAAAAGTGCTGGAGGAAATAGATGTATGGGGCAAACCATTTATCATGGTCTTTAATAAGATCGACAGGATCGAAGAGGGGCAGCTGGCAGCATTGAAACTGAAATACCGCAATTCTATTTTTATTTCCGCCCTCAAGAAAATTGGCCTGCAGGAACTCAGAGACAGAATAAAAGACACCATTGAGAGGCATAATGCAGACCTGAGCATAATGCTGCCCTATGAAAAGCAGGATCTGATCTCTTTTATCTATGAAAAATGCAGGGTAATACACAGGAAAGACATGGAAAAGGGGATACGGTTCGATTTAAAAATAGAACCCCGGTATATCAATATCCTGGAACCTTATGGCTGCCGGGATAGAAAGACTAGAAGTATTTCCTGATTATCCCGATCACCTTGCCCAGTATGGCAACGTCTTTTAAAATAATGGGTTCCATATGGTCATTTTCCGGCATAAGCCTTATCTCTGACTTATCCCTGAAGAATCTTTTTACCGTGGCCTCATCCTCGATCATAGCAGCTATTATCTCACCGTTTATGGCTGTATCCTGTTTTCTTACAATAACCATATCGCGGTCAAGTATACCGGCATTTACCATACTGTCGCCATGGACATTAAGCATAAAAACCTGGTTCTGGTCCCTTACAAAGTCAGGAGAAAGCGGGAAATAGTCCTCTATATTCTCCTCGGCCAGTATGGGCGTACCGGCAGCTATGCTCCCCAGCACAGGTACGAACACCATCTCATTGGCTGACCTTCCAGTATCAGCACTGTCTATTTCAACGGAATGGGTAACAGAAAGGGCTCTGGGTTTGGAAGCGTCCCTTTTAAGATAGCCCAGTGCTTCCAGTTTCTTAAGATGTGAGTGTACTGTGGCCGAGGAACTCAGGTCTACCGCTTTTGCTATCTCCCTTACGGAAGGGGGATAGCCTTCGTCCCTGATCTTTTCATTAATAAACTCCAGGATCTTTTCCTGCCTGGGACTTAATCTTTTGCCTTCTATATCTATATGCATAATTTAAGTGATTATAACAAAAAAGCGAACCTATGGCAAACACAGGTTCGCTTCTGGCGGTTATAAGGCTTTTAGCTTCCAGCCTTTTTTATATAAGGCATCATCTCCCTGAGCTTCTTTCCGACCTTTTCTATGAGATGATCTTCTTCCTTCTTTTTCATTGCCGAATACTGGGGCCTGCCTGCTTTATTTTCCAGTATCCATTCCCTGGCAAAGACACCTGTCTGGATATCCTTTAGCATCTTTTTCATAGCCTTCCTGGTATCGCCGGTTATTATATCCTTGCCCTTGACGATATCGCCATATTCAGCTGTATCGCTTATGGAATACCTCATCCAGGATATACCGCCTTCATATATGAGGTCAACTATAAGCTTTAATTCATTAAGCACTTCGAAATAGGCTATCTCCGGCTGGTAGCCTGCCTCAACAAGCGTATCGAAACCAGCCCTGATAAGCTCGGTTGTACCTCCGCAAAGAACAGCCTGCTCACCAAAGAGGTCGGTCTCTGTCTCTTCCTCGAAGGTAGTGGTTATGATGCCCACTCTTCCTGAACCGATCCCCCTGGCATAGGCCAGGGCAAAGTCTTTGGCTTTACCTGAGACATCCTGGTATACGGCGATTATGGCCGGTACGCCGCTTCCTTCGGTAAACATCCTTCTTGCTATATGCCCGGGGCTTTTAGGCGCTATCATTATCACGTCCACATCCCTGTGGGGTATTATCTGGCTGTAATGAATATTGAATCCGTGGGCAAAGGCCAGTATATTGCCCTTTTCAAGATTGGGTGCTATATATTTTTCATATACAGCTGGCTGCAAATGGTCCGGTACCAGTATCATGATGATATCAGACTGGGCAGCTGCCTTATCCGTGGGAAGGACAGTGAAACCCTTGTCTTCTGCGGCTTTCCAGGCTTCCGTACCCTCGGCCTCGGCCACGACTACGTCCATACCGCTTTCCTTGAGGTTCTGGGCATGGGCATGGCCCTGGCTGCCGTAACCCACTATTGCTATTTTTTTGCCTTTCAAAATATCCAGGTCTATATCTTTGTCATAGAACATCTCTGCCATTTTTTCCTCCTAGTCTATAAATTGATAGAACCAATATATATAAATATTGGAACGGCATATCAAGAATAAACACTATTCTAACAAAATAAGGGAAAAAAGTAATAGATTTTGGTCAGGAAATAAGAAAAAAATATTGACACAAACATGTGTTCGGTTGTATTATTTATACAAACACATGTTCGTAGTAAAATTATAGCATGAAAGCAGAAAATAGGCAGCAGGAGGTAAAAAGATGACAGGTATGATAATAATGAATATCAGGAAAATGCTTATGATAATCCTTATTGCAGTAGTCAGCGTGCTTGTGATAATGGCTTTTTACAGCAACCGTCATAAATTCAGCGGCTTTGATACCGTAAAATATGTAAAGATAAGCTTAAGTTCACCTGTAAGCGCCGCAGAGCTTGCTGACAGGTACTCAGGCCCGGAGTCCAGAGAAAAGTTCGTATCAGAACTTAAAAAAATAAATAATCTGGGACCAGCAGAAGATATCAATAAAAATACGGTGCTTATACCGGTATATGGATCAAATTAACTGATTGGAGCAATAATGGACATTTGCCTGGAAGAATTAAAGATACTGGATAAAGAGCCCAGGAGCATATCACAGATAAAGGAAGACCAGATATGCCCGGACTGCGGATGCAGCCTTATGAACGGAGGCAACTGCTTCTTCTGTTATTGCGGCTGGAGCAGCTGCGGATAATCCCTTAAAAAACCATCAATGCTTCTTTTTTAAATTACAAGCCTATAGCAAAATTTTTTATTTTCCTTATGATAGTATGCCATGGCAGATAAAAGCTTAAAGGCTATGAGCAAGACATCTAGATGGATCTTTTCTTTTTATATCATCCTTGCCCTTATCATGCCTGCAGCCGCAGCTGCCGTTAATCTAATGATACGCGATGACTATATCTGGAGTCATAACTGGAATACAGCAGTTAAGATCATAATGCTGTTTGTTACACTGCCCATCTATATGATCTATACCTTCCTGGTCTTAAAAAGGCTTTTCCCCGGAAAAACAATGAAAGCACTGTTATTGTTTTTTCCATATATCTTGAGTATCCCGATCTACAGTTTCCAGGATGATCTGGGACTGACGGATTCGGGAGACTGTAGCGGTCCCGGCAGCATTTGACATTTATATAACATGAAATATCATTAATTGACATATGAAAATACCAGACAGAAAGGAATGCTATTGGTAACCATAAAGGTCCAAAAACTTGATAAAAAGCTTCAAACCCCCGGATATGCCCATACTGGTGATGCAGGTCTTGACCTGTATAGTGCCCTAGATTGCATTATACGGCCGCTGGAGCGTAGAAAAGTGCCTACTGGTGTAAAGATAGCCATACCCCCTGGATACGCAGGCTTCGTGCAGCCCAGATCAGGACTGGCTATAAAAAAGGGGCTCAGCCTGGTAAATACTCCGGGACTTATAGATTCGGGATACCGGGGAGAGGTATGTGCCTTACTTATCAACCTGGACAGCAAAGAAGATATAAGGGTCATGCGGGGTGAAAAGATATGCCAGCTGGTAATACAAAAGGTCGAACATGCTGACATAGAGGTTACAGGCGGGCTGGATGATACTGCCAGGGGAGAAGGGGGATTCGGGAGTACGGGGAAATAGGAATCTATATCAATATGATGTATAATATACATCATATATTTACTAAACCGATCTGATGGGGTTTTTATGAAAAGGACACAGATATATCTTAATAATGACCAATATAATAATCTGCTTATTGAAAGCAAGAAAAGAAGCAAGACCATATCTGACCTTATAAGAGATGCTATAGATAAAAACTTTGGTGCCAAAAAGGATGTCGGCCTGGATAAGGCCACAGATAATATCTTCGGGATATGGGAAAAAAGGAAAGATATTATAAGCGGCAGGAGCTATGTAGATGATATTAGAAAAGACACTAGAATAAAAGACCTTTATAAAGATGCAAAATAGTAAGAAATACTTCGATATTACTGATTCGGCTGCAGGATACCTGATAGATTCAGATATTATTATCGAGATACTTAGAGGTAATAAAAAGATTAAAGCGTCCTTTGATGAAATAAAATCACATAATACAAATATTTATTATTCTCCTGTATCAAAAGCTGAGATTTTTGCAGGTGCATTTGAGAAGGAAAAAGATGATATAAAAATATTTTTTAATCAAATGTTATGCCTGGATATTACAGATACTGTTGGAGAAAAGGCGGGAAATTTTCTAAATTCTTTCAGTAAGAGCCACAATATTGGTCTTGGAGATGCATTGATGGCTGCTACTGCTATTTTATATGGTCTTGAGCTCATCACCCAGAATATCAGACATTATCCTATGCCAGATATAACCATAGCAAGCATATAACCGAAACTTTTTACCAATATTTGCCGTCATTTAATATAACTATTAACTTCCGATAATCTTTATTATGTCGACTAATATATTTTTTTGATTACTTTTTTAACCCCTGTCCTCCTCTACCTTATCTTTCCGTACAGTGGTCCATAATTCCGGCATGCCCTGTAATCCGCGCCTTCCTTATCTTCAGTCCCAAAACTACTCCAGGAAGATGGACGGAATACATCTTCATCATCCACATTATGCATAAGGACCGGGATCCTTAGCATCGATGCCAGCGTTATAAGGCCCGGACCAATATGTCCATAGCTTACAGCGCCGTGGTTGGCGCCCCAGTTATTCATCACCGAATAGACATCGGTAAAGGCTCCCCTGCCGGTAAGCCGGGGGGCAAACCATGTAGTGGGCCATGTCGGATTTGTCCTGAGGTCAAGATGGTCATGCACTTTCTGGGGCAGTCCTACTGTCTCCCCTTCAGCTATCTGCAGTACCGGTCCAAGCCCCTTTACAATATTTAAGCGCGACATGGTAACCGGCATTCCGCTCCTGGTAGTAAAGTCAGCAGAAAACCCGCCTCCCCTGAAATAACTGAGGTCTGCAGGCCTGAAAAGTACATTATCCATGCATCGCTTCATATCGCCGGCGTTTATCTCCCAGAAAGGTTTGATAGCTGGACTGCCGTCTATTTCCTGCTGTCCCGTACCGTCCAGGGCGCTGGAGCCTGAATTTATGAGATGTATTATCCCCTCCCCTGCTGTTCCCGTCATCCTGTATCCGGTCACCCGCTCTACGGCATCAGGGCTCCAGTAAGTCCTGACATCAGAGAAGATCTGGGCGGTATTGGTAAGGAGGTATCCAAAGAGCATGGAAACTGCATTAAGGCAGTCATTTTCGGTAGCAAAAATATATGGCGCCCTGACTCCGTTCCAGTCAAAAGAGCTGTTTAATATTGTCTCGGCAAAATCAGCATTGGGATAATGGTCAGTCCATTGTCTCTGCCCCTGGAATCCGCCGGCAATAGCATAATGGCCCAGCGATTCCTCATAATAGCCAATTTTTCCAAGTTCAGGATTGCCAGTCATAAGGTCCCGGCATATAAGCGCCATCTTTACTGAAAATTCCCAGTCCCGGTCTAGGCCGTCCCTGTCCTTTCGTTTTTGAGCAGGATTATCATCAGGACCTTCTCTTAATCCATCCATTACCCATTTCAACGCCTTCGCATACTCATCTTTATCGTAGATCTTGAGGTCTATGCGTCTTTTCACCTCAGTCATATCCACATATTCTACCCTCATTCCAAGAAAATCTTCAAAGAAGCCGGCATCTACTATAGAACCTGCTATACCCATGGAGACATTTCCTATGGATAGATAAGACCGGTTCTTCATGATGGATACAGCCATTGCTGCCCTGGCAAAGGAAAGAATCTTGGTTGCCGCATCTTCAGGGATTGACGCATCATTTGCATCCTGCACATCCTTTCCATAAATGCCGAATGCCGGCAGGCCCTTCTGATCATGTGCAGCCAGAACGGCAGCCAGGTATACGGCTCCGGGTCTTTCGGTACCGTTAAAACCCCATACCGCTTTTGGCCGCAAAGGTTCCATATCCATTGTCTCTGAACCATAGCACCAGCAGGGTGTTACAGTAAGGGTGGCGCCCACATTCTCAGCAGAAAACTTTTCATCAGCCCTGGCGGCTTCGGCAATACCGCCGATAGTGGTATCGGATATAACACATCCCACACTGGTGCCATCAGGATATTTAAGATTATCAGCAATTAGCCTGGAAGCCGATTTCGCCATCTGCATGGTCTGTTCTTCCAGTCCCTCCCTTACCCCGTTCATCCTGCCGTCTATGACTGGTCTTATGCCTATTCTGGGAAGTTTCCCTTTTCCGTACATGAGTTTTTTCCTTTCCTTTTTGATATATCCAGGTCAAGCAGACTTTCTTATTATAAGTCTCGTTTTTAAAGTAGTGATCGAAGGTTTATTGACAGGGATCTCCTGTCTGTTCTCTATTCTATTAATAAGCTTTTTTGCCGCAGTGCTGCCAAGCCTGTAAACAGGCTGGCTGACCGCAGTCAGCGGAGGTTCTATTATGGTAGACCATTCAGGGTCATCAAAGCTTAAGACAGCCATTCCGCGGGGAATGGCTGTCATCTTTACCCTCAGGGCGGCAAGGGCTCCCATGGTCATGTCCATATTTGTCACAAAAACTGCATCGGGAGGCTTTTCCATGTCCAGCAGTTCATGAGTGAGCCTGGTGCCGCTTTCTTTCTTGAAATCCCCGGTCTTGATAAGAGCTTCATCTTCGGTTATGCCGTATTCCCTTAAAGCGCTTTTATAGCCCCTGAGCCTTTCGGCGCCGGTAGTCCGGTTGGTAAAACCATTTATTATGGCTATCCTACCGTATCCCCTGTCCAGAAGGTATTTAGTAGCGGTATATGCTCCTTCATAATTGTCGACCAGGACAGCATCTGCATCTAAACCATCAACAAGCCTGTCCAGTAGTACGATCTGGATGCCGGTATCCATGGTACTTTTTATAAAATCCCTATTCAGGCCGGTAGGCGTTAATATGATGCCGTCAACCTTGTTAGACCTGAGTATCTTTAAATACTCCATTTCTTTTACCGGGTCATCATCACCATTGCAAAGTATTGTCTTGTATCCATACTCCCTGACAGTATCCTCTATTGATTTGGCTATAGTGGAATAAAATTGTGACAGGACATTTCCTACTACAAGGCCAATGGTATAAGTCTTTCTCTGCCTGAGACTCCTGGCTACTGAATCAACAGAATAATCAAGCTCTTTTATGGCAGAAAGTACTTTTTTTCTGGTGTTTTCCCTTACCCCTTCAAAGCCCGACAGTACTCTTGATACAGTAGCCGTAGAAACACCGGCACTCCTGGCAACTGTCCTGATATTTGGTCTTTCCATTAGTAACAAGCCTGAATAATGTTAACGATTACATCCATAATATTATATTTTTCCTTGATAATCAAATAGTTTGAACGGGTGGATCTTAAGACGAAAATATCATGCATTATTCTAATGCAGCATCGCAGCAGCAAAAAACAGCTGTATTACCTGTTAAGGTATTTAAACAGCAGGCTGTTGTAGTCCTTCTTGTAAAATAGTTTGGCGTTGATATCAGGATACATCTTCCTCAAGCGCTTTAACTTGCCGTTTTTCTTAGTGACCAGTTTCTGGTTAAGTGTGGTAAGCTCTATATAAAGGTCGAAGTCAGGAAGATAAAAGTCAGGGGTAAAACTTTTCTTGGGAAGATTGTCCTCATCCCATTCCAGAATGAATGTCCTGGGCTCATATTCCCATTTTATCCTGTAAAAATCCAGTATACGGGCGAATTCCTTCTCGCTTTCATGAGCAAAAACGACATCTTCCGCTATCTTGTCCCTGAGGTCAGGCTTATTGTTTTTTGTAGAATTCATCCTGATCTGTAAAGCATTTCTTGTCATCAGTTTAATCCCGGCACCTCCTTTCAGACGCTGGCTGCGCCTCTATTCTCTATGGGGTCAATATTGCCCCCGATATTGCTAAAATGCCTGTCGATATCACCCCTCAGATCTTCATATACTTTTCCCAGGGCTATGCCGAACACCCCCTGGCCGCTTTTCAGTGTATCGATTATATCCCTGTCGGAATTGCAGGCATATACGGATTCTCCATCAGATATAAGGGTGACATCCAGAAAAGCATCTTTTTGGCCTTCTTTTTTTTCCAGGTATTTTTTAGCTTTTCTTATTTTCTGCAGGCTTACGCCGGCTTCCAGCAGCTTTTTTATTACTTTCAGCTTAAGCAGGTCGTCAAAACTATACATCCTCCTGGACCCGCACCCCACTGCATTATTGACTGATGGCTTTACGATATCGGTACGGTCATAATAATCCAGCTGCCTGTAGCTTAGATCTACAATATTGCATACCTGCCCTGAACTATAAAATCTTTTTATATCCCCTGTCATGCCAGCCCCTGTAATTACAAATCTGTAATTACACAATAGTAATTACACTATTGTAATATTAATACTAAAAGTGGTATTAGTCAATTCTTTCCTGTTTTTAGATCCGGGTGCAGGTTTATGATCAAAAGAAGAAAAGCCGTATTATTCCTTATCCTTGAAGTCTTCCGGCTCGATGTGGTCAAGAAAATCCCTGAACTTATTTACTTCCTCGTCGATAGATTGTATTACTAGACCGCCTGTATCCAGCACTTTTTCCTCTACAAATATATCACATTTGCTTCTTACGGCAGTGGCAATGGCATCAGAAGGTCTGGAATCTATCCTTATCTGCCTGTTTTCCTGGTTTATTATATTTATGATTGCATAGAATGTATTATCCCTAAGGTCAGAGATCTCAATATTGTCTACTTTTATATTAAGGTTTCTTATTATATTAATAATGAGGTCATGGGTCATAGGCCTGGGAGTCCTTATGTGGGACATCTCAAGCGCTATGGCAGAAGCTTCAAACGGCCCTATCCATATGGGCAGATACCGGTTACCCTCCTCTTCTTTCAAAAGTATTATAGGCTTTTGGGAGGGTAATTCTATTCTTACCCCTTCAAGACTCATCCTGATCAATTTTTTTTTGTCTTCTTCCATCAAATATCTTTTAAGTGTCCCTTGATTTATTATATCACTATTTTTTTCAAAACTGTAAAATAGCAGCGGCAGGCAGGTGGTCCTGATTATCTGGAGTTTTCTTTCAATGATTCAATATCTTTTTTTACCGTATCTATATTGAGTTCATATATGGAATCAAGATTGCGGAATCTCTGCTTGTAGTCAAGGCCGTATCCGACTATATACTTCTCCCCTATCTCGAAACCCCTGTATTTTATCTCTATATCGGCTATCCTCCGGATATCCCTGTCCAGAAGCGTACATATGCCTATGCTTTCGGGATAACGGGAACCTAGGTTTCTCAACAGATAGCTTATGGTCAGCCCGGTGTCAATGATATCCTCTACAATTATTACATCTTTGCCTTCAATGGATTGTTCCAGGTCCTTGGTTATCCTTACCACTCCCGTATCGTCGCCACCGACATCATATGTAGATATGCTTATAAAATCCAGGGTAATGGGCAGATCTATCTTTCTTGCCAGGTCGGAAAGAAATATTATCCCTCCCCTTAGCACGCTTATAAGCAAGAGATCCCTGCCCCTGTAGTCTTCAGTGATCCTTTTTCCCAGCTCGGCAACCTTTTGGTTTATCTCCCAGCTGGGAAAAAGTACATTTCCCAGAATTTCGCTCTGGGTTAATTCTTTTTTATCTTTATCTTCCTGCAAGATCTTTTAATGGATTGATCAATAACTTAATCTGTCTATTCCCTGTATCATGCATACCCATGTAGAGCCCCGGTTAAACAAAACCGGGTCCCCATTAATATCCCTGAATTCAAATGGATCGAATATGCTGCTCCTTCCCCAGGTTCCTTCGACCATATTTCCATCCATAAAGTAATATGCCTGTCCGGCTTCATGGGTACCAGTAGTCCTTACCACCATATGGCCCCACTGGTCAATGGGTCCGTCTATATCAGTTATCATTACAATAACATTATTCAGTTCGATCTGCCGGCCGGTCTCAAAATCGTTATGGGGGTCTCCGGCAAGGGTTTTAAGATAGGTATTGCTGGAAGGGTCATAGTCAAACCCCACCCTATAATTATCCTGCGAGAAATCGACTTCTATATCAGAGATATTGCCTCTTTCGGATTCAGCTGCATCCAGTTTGAACTTCATGGGAGATTGTCCGCCGTCAAGTGAGTATCCATGACTTTCGGCATCTTCCTTTATTCCGGCAATATCAATAAATGCCGTATGCTCCAGGACATTGCTGCGGCTGGGATCCCTCCATCCGGCATTCGTATAGGGAACATAGGCATCGCTGTTTGCATCCAGCAGGTCCTGGTCCATTGTCTTGAGAACCGGATAAGCATCCCCGTAAGTGCCCCAAAAAACATAGATAGGATCAAAGCTCCTGGCTATTTCGGCATAATAGATCCTGGCACTTCTTACCGGTCCCATGATATCAGGTTCCTTTGAGGAAAATACCGCAACATATCTGGTAACACCATATTCGTCCACAACTTCAAAAACAATATCTGCATTTATAAGGCCTGACTGGGGGCGTGAATCAGGGCTGTTCTCTATCATAACTGCTACAGGCCTTCCCCCTTCTATAGAATCTGATATCTCCATACCGTTAAGGATATTTATATTTCCGGTTATCTCAAGGTCTCTAATGGTGTCAGTTTCTTCTTTACCGTCGACCTCTTCATCGATTTCTTCCTCTGCTGCCGTTTCTTCTTCAGTTTCAGCTGCAGTCTCTTCCTGTTCATTATCGGAGGGAACAGCTTCTTCTTCGACCGCTGCCGGTTCACCGGTTTTGCAGCCAGGCATGCTGAATACCATTACCAGACACAGTATTATTAATAATGATAGGCTTAGCAGCCTGGTAATTTTCGTCTCCAATTAGATACCTCCATCAATATTTCATTTTTATTACTTGCAGATTTTTAATTATTATAAATATAATTATTAAAAAGTAAAACGCCAATATAGATGCCATAATGATGATCTTCTGCCTGCTCCTGTCTCCGGAAATCTCCTGGTAGATAAGAGGCTGGTCGACGGTGCTCCTGCAGACAAGAGAAGTTCCGGCAATATCCTTATCATTTACAGTTACTGTTACCATGCCGAATTCCGCATTTTTTTCAACCGGCAGAGCTCCTGCAGTATTGATCGAGTGCTTTACCATTATATGGTTATTAGTCAGGTGTATCATCCTGGTGATATCCTCAGCAGCAAAAAGATCTATTTTTACCCGGGTATCCGAGCCTATTTCAATGGTCTCCATGGGAGTTTGTGAATCCACCAGCTTTACCTTCTTTATATTATTATCTGCCCAGTATATGAGGCTTAAGGCATCCTTGTCCCTGGAGTAAGCACTGCTATTCAGTATGACTGTTATAAGCTCCATATCATTCAGGTCAGAAAAGGCAGCCAGGCAGAACCCTGCATTCCAGGTATAACCAGTCTTTATGCCTTTGATATAGTCATAAGTAAGCAGTTTATTGGTATTGTAAAGCCTGATCTTTTCATCATTAAGCTTTATCGCATCTTCCGGCCTGCTTACAATATCCCTGAAAAGTTCATTTTCCATAGCGTATTTTGCTATAAGAGCCAGGTCATAAGCAGTAGTCTTGTGTCCGGGAAA
>CAYPXQ010000097.1:0-2415 GCA_964414685.1 uncultured Actinomycetota bacterium | reverse complement strand
TATATGTTCCCTATGGACTTTGAAGAGTTTTTGCTGGCTGTTGATGAAGAAAGCTATAATGAGTATTCAGGTTTTAATATTGAAGAACCGCACATAATCCCTGAAGTAGTCCATAAAAGGATGCTGGAATTATTAAGATACTATTTTGTCACCGGCGGCTTGCCTGAAGCAGTAGACTATTTCACAGGGATGTACAGGCAGGATGAAAAAGATGCGCTGGAGGGTGTCAGGGAGATCCAGGCAGAACTGGTAGAGGGCTATAAGGCAGACTTTTCCAAATATTCAGGAACCATAAATGCAAACCATATACATAATGTATTCGAATCCATTCCCGCCCAGCTTTCAAGTGCCCTGGACGAGGAAGTATCAAAATATAGATTCAAGGGCGTCATCCCCGGGCAAAAAGGATATGACAGGGTATCGGGACCTCTTGGATGGCTTGCCAGGGCAAGACTATGCATAAAAAGCATGATCACCTCAAAAGCGGAGCATCCTTTAAGAAGCTACTGTCAGGAAAATAGGTTTAAAGCCTATTTGTTTGATGCAGGCATACTTAACTATATGCTCAATACCCCATATCAGGCCATATTAAGTGAGGCCCTTGGATCATACAAGGGATTTATAGCGGAAAACTTTGTTGCCCAGGAATTATTTTCGGGCTTAAATTCCGATCTTATAACATGGTCGAAAGGCCAGGCAGAAATAGAATTTCTGATAAACCGGGGAGAG
This sequence comes from uncultured Actinomycetota bacterium, assembly GCA_964414685.1. Classification (GTDB taxonomy): domain Bacteria; phylum Actinomycetota; class Humimicrobiia; order Humimicrobiales; family Humimicrobiaceae; genus M55B120. Next base: position 1,686 of record CAYPXQ010000097.1, on the reverse strand, counting down.
CATATAATCCCGCTAGAGGTAAAATCCTCGAAGCGCTCACGCAGGTCTAAAAGCCTGGATTCATTTGTGGATAGATACAAGCCACAGGAAGCTTATAAACTAAGCGGCCAAAATTTTGGGATGGATAAAAAGAAAAAAATTACCACTTTACCCATATACCTCTGTAAAAAATTGATTCAGCCGGGATAATTTAAACCCCGGCAAGTCGAGCCCCGGAAGCCTTCAGCTCTGGGTGCGCGGCTCCAATATTTCGCCGGCTTCATCTTCCAGCTCATCAAACTCTACAGACAGGGCTTCATTTATCTCATCTATGGCAGCCTTATAGTTCCTGGCATCCGCAAGTCCCTTAAAATCCTCCACTATCCTCTCAGCTGTAGGGTTTATGGGATCTCCCACAAATATATTTATCCTGTGGAAGGTATTTACCAATATGGAGACGATGCCTTCAAACACATTGCTCCTGGCCAGGAAGCTGCCTGCAGTCAGTCCTTTCCTGAGGTTATGGATATATACAGGTATTATTGGGAGCTTTGTCTTAAAGCTCAGGTAGGCAGCGCCCTTATGGAAAGGCTCAAGCCTTCCCTTCTTGTTAAGCTTTCCTTCGGGGAAAATACCAAAAAGTGCCTTATCCTTTTTGGATATCAGGATGAGCTCCCTGAAGGTGGCAAGATTCCGGATACTTCCGTCTTTGTATACTGGAAGGCTGTTTGTAAATCTTCTCATAAAAAAGGCGGTGAACCTGGTGGTAAAATTACTGGAAGAGGCAATAAAATATATCTTTTTTCCCGTTGCGCCCAGGAGGACTATAGGATCAGCCCCGCCGGTGTGGTTTATGGCCAGAATGGCAGACCGGTCATCGGGGATGTTTTCCAGGTTAAACACCTTTATCCTTACAAATAACTTGAAAAAACCAATAAACAAAACCCGGGGTATACTGTAAAAGAAGCCTAAAAAGTTTTCTCTTAATTCTCTCATCCCGATTATATTATAATACAGAAAAATAAAATTCCATATTTGCCGGATTTTACCGAAAAAGGATATAAACCTTATAAACTCCCGGAGAATAGAAAAGGCCTGGAACGGTATCTTTTACATGGACTTGCTTAGGTCGCTGAAAAATTTCTCCATATATTCATAATGGGTGCCCCTCCAGTAATACCTGCCGCATTCCCTGCAGTGGCTGAAATCATCCCGGGTCTTAAACACATAAGGCGGGACCTTTCCTTTCACCTCTTCTTTTGCCACTTCTTCCAGGCTACTGTTGCAAACAAGGCATATCACCAGGCGGGGCCTGAGCTTCAGGCCCAGGCATGACATCACCTGCAGGAGCTGCTTTCTCAGACTGTCATCAGTTATATAAATCGATCTAAGGATGCCGCGGGTAAAATCCCTTCTTTTGAGCATCATGGTATCCCTGGTAAGCACAATCCTTTCTTCCCTGCGGGCAGTTTCCAGGATCTCGCCATCATCAGCAGCATTTGAGTATGCCGCATCATATCCGGCCATCCTGAGATACCTTGCCAGCCTGCCTACCATCACATCAGCAATGAATCTTTTCCGTTCCATTCCGGTCAGCTAACCGATACTTTTAATATTTTTTTATTTTGGCCCATCAGGCTTATTATCTTATCAGGCAGGCCGGTAACCTTGCTGTGAAGATGAAAGCTATATACCTTCTGGTCTTTA
>CAYPXQ010000096.1:0-3983 GCA_964414685.1 uncultured Actinomycetota bacterium | reverse complement strand
GTGGGACATATTCCTACACACTCCATACAATCCTGGCAGTTTGTAAAGAATGAAGATTCTGGTATAAATGCTACTTTTTTATTTATCCCCCTGCCTATAAAGCCGATAGCATTCCTCTTTTTAACCTCTTCGCAATACCTCACACATAGTCCGCAAACGATACAATAATTATTCTCCTTTTTGTATCTGGTAAAGGTCAGGCTATATTTTTTGGCCAGATCCCTTATCTCCGGATTATATGGAAATAAAGTCATATATAATTCAACCAGATTCTTCCTTATCTCTTCCACCTTTGGACTATTGGTATGTACTATGAGGCCGTCCTCTGCAGGATAGGCGCAGGAGGTCACTATTTTTGACCTTCCGTTTGTCTCGATCTCCACTATACAAAGCCTGCAGGCTCCATGGGGTTTTACCTGATCATTATAGCACAGTGCCGGGATGTGTATACCTAAGATGTGAGCAGCCTGAAGTATGGTAGTCCCCTCTTCAACTTTTATATTATTTCCGTCTATTACCAATCCGACCTTATTCTTAATTTTTGCCTGTTCTAATTTCATTTTTCCTCCCATTACTGCCATATGGCAGATTATGAATATATGTATTTATGATAATTTTATCTCCCTGCCTGCAAGGTCTCTTTCTCCAGAAAGCCCCGTAAAACTTTCTATAGCACTATATTTTGCAGGACAGCTTTCCATACAGCTGCCGCATTTTATACACAGATCCTGATTGATGCGGTAGGTTTTTTTGGGCTCTCCCATAATTGCGTCTACAGGGCATATACTGGAACAGGCAGCACAACCGGCACATTTTTCTTCATTTATTTCGAAGCGAATGAGAGGCTTACATACCTTTGCCGGGCACATATTATGATAAATATGTGCTTCGTATTCATGCCTGAAATATTTCAGAGTTGTCAGCACGATATTGGGCGCTGTGGCACCCAGGGCACACAGCGAGCCCTCTTTCATAAGTATTGAAAGATCGCTTAGAAGTTTCAGATCCTCCTCTTTCCCTTTACCTTCCATTATCCTTTCATAGATATAAAGCATCTGTCTCAGGCCCTCCCTGCATGGAACACATTTGCCGCATGATTCATCAGAAAGGAATTTAAGGAAATAATGAGCAATATTTACCATACAGTCAGATTCATCCATAACTATCATACCACCGGAACCCATCATGGAACCAGCCTTATCCAGCTCATCAAAATCCACCGGCAAATCCAGGAGTTTTTCGGGAAGGACACCTCCGGAAGGCCCTCCGGTCTGGACCGCCTTAAACTTTTTCCCGTCCTTGATGCCTCCGCCGATCTTGAAGATAATGTCCCTCAGGGTTATTCCCATAGGGACTTCTACCAGACCGGTATTATTTACCTTGCCCACCAGGGAAAATATTTTAGTCCCGCTGCTTTGCTTTGTCCCGATCGACCTGAACCAATCTGCGCCATTATTTATTATATATGGGACATTTGCCCAGGTTTCAACATTATTAATATTGGTAGGCTTATCCCACAGGCCGCTGACTGCAGTCCTGATGTATTTGACTTTTGGCTCTCCCACCTTTCCTTCTATTGCCGATATTAATGCACTGGATTCTCCTGACACAAAAGCGCCTGCCCCCCGGTGTACTTTTACATCAAGATCAAAACCGGAACCAAGTATGTTTTTGCCCAGAAAACCATATGATTTTGCATCATCAATAGCTTTTAAAACAGCGCTTACTGCTTGCGGATATTCTTGTCTGACATATATGAAGCCCTGGCAGGAACCTATGGCATATGCCCCGATGGCCAGGCCCTCCAGCACACTATGAGGATTCCCCTCTAACAGGCTTCTATCCATATATGCGCCCGGATCACCTTCGTCTGCATTGACTATTACATATTTAATATCACTATCAGCATTTCTGGTGGTCTCCCACTTGATGCCTGCCGGAAAACCTCCTCCGCCTCTTCCTCTCAGATTTGCTTTCTTTACTTCTTCCAGGACTTTTTCCGGACTCAAATCCAAAAGGGCTTTTGCCAGTGCCTTATAGCCGCCGACCCTTAGATAGTCTTCGATGCTGTCCGGATCTATCCTTGAATTATTTTCAAGTATTATCCTCTTTTGAAATCTATAGAACGGTATATCATTTTCCTGGTATGACCTGATTCCTTCTTCGTCCTTATAAAGAAGGTCCTCTACTACCTTTTTGTCAAGTACGGCCTGTATTATTTGGGGAAGGTCTTTCTCCCGTACGCCCAGGTAGCATGTCTCATCCGGATGTATCACGATTATGGGACCCTTTTCACAATAACCATGGCATCCTGTTTTTTTTATCTCTATATCGGCAGCTCTTTTATCGCCGATTTTTTTTAATTCCTTCTCCAATACTTCTACCAGCCTGTCAGATGAAAAAGCTCTGCAGCCTGTCCCGGAACAGATCGAGATAACGGTCTTTTTTCCGTTTTGCCTGTTTATTTCTTCTATTGCTGAATCAAGTCCGGCTGCAGACTTTATTTTTTTAATCTTCGTTTCCATGGTCAACCTCTTTTTCTATATTTTTAATATGATTCAATTGAAAGCATTAAAGATCTTTTTTAATCCGGCTGTGGAAGGATCGCTGTAAAACTGCTTATCCACCATCATCACTGGACCCAGCGCACATACTCCCAGGCAGTTAACTGTATCGAGTGTAAATCTAAGGTCGTCAGTAGTATCGCCCGGTTTTACTCCCAGCACATTGACGATCCTCTGGAGAAGGTTCATGGAGCCCCTGACATGACAGGCAGTACCGGTGCAGACTACGATGGAATGCTTGCCCCTGGGTTCAAGATCAAAAAGTTTATAAAATGACGCAATATTGTATATTCTTGTCAATGGGACACTAAGCATGTCGCTTATATGATAGAGGACATGTTTCGGCAGCCAGTTATACTCTTCCTGGACTTCAATGAGTATCTGTATAAGATGATCTTCACGGTTGCCATATTTTTCCATGACACTATTGACGTCAATCCTATTTTTTAGCATCTCTTCCAATTTTATCTCCTTTTTTTTCTTTATTTTTTCAACTTCTTTCAATTGTCTGGACATCATATCCCTGATATCTTTCAAATACCCGATATTTCGCAAGACATCTGATTCTTCATCCGGTTCGTCTATATCGACATAATTGAAGGTATATTGTAATCTATTATTATCTGTCTCAATCTTCTTTAATAATCCAATCTTTTGCAGATTATTGATATTCCGGTATACTGTGGCAATTCCTATCTCAGGATCCAGTTCCAGGGCTTTTTCATATATCTCTTCAATATTTTTCTGGCCTGGATCATCAAGGATCGTCTTAAGTATGATATCCCTGGCAGCGGTCAGCCTGAAACCATTCTCCTTTAATTTGTTTCTCCAGTAATTATATGGTTCCATTTTGTAAATGATAATGATAATGATAATGATTATCATTTTATATATATAAATATATTTGTCAATCTTTTAAAAAAATATTTTAGGGACTAAAAAACACATTTTCAAAATGTATTATGCAGCTGGATTTAGAATGGAGATTTTCAGTCAGGATTATTATTTTGCCTGTGTTCTTTCCTTGACAGGACTGCTGCAGTTTATAAATTAGGGACAGTAAATACAAAAAATCTGATATAATAACTTACATTACAAATTATCACGGGAAGACATGAGTAAATTGACAGAATACCTCAATTGTCAGAGATTCATCGTGCTGAGTGAATTAAAGTTCAAAGATAGTTGCTCCAGGCCTGACATCTCAAGTTGCGATTTTAACTACAAGGCAGTGGATTGTATTTTTGATTCTTTGGAAAAAATGGCAGAGGAACTGGATGAGATAAAGAAAAAGCTTGATGGTAAATAGGTCCATGCGGCTGGCTAATTTCATTGCAATTTGATTTTGACGTTAGTATTAATGAATATATAATGGATAGTAAATATAATATCTATATAACACTGAAGGGACGGGCGGGA
>CAYPXQ010000095.1:0-14381 GCA_964414685.1 uncultured Actinomycetota bacterium | reverse complement strand
ACCAAAGATTATGAGGCTGGCAAGCGATATGCCGAAATTTACTGATACGCTGCCTGTCCTGGGAAGAGGTGCTGAAAGGTTCTCAGCTGCAAATATAAGTACACCAAACAGCACCACTCCTAACAGTGAGATTTCCTTGTTACTTAATAAGATATAGGCAGAAACTGCCAGACCCGCTATGAAAACAAGGTATACATATATATTTAGAATTAGAGTTCTATTTTTTTGCACAATCTTTAGTCTTCGACACCATTAAAATATAATGCATTATACCAAAAAAGCATAATTTGTTATATTTCCTACCATCTTACTGTAGCACATATGCCGATAAGCGAACCCAGCAGCATAAGTATCCTGTAAAGCTTCTTCATCTTTTCCACCTCCTTCAGATAGATCACCATGATGATAGATTAAATCACTACCATCTTACTGTAGCGCATATGCCGATAAGCGAACCCAGCAGCATAAGTATCCTGTAAAGCTTCTTCATCTTTTCCACCTCCCTTTATTATTTGCCCAGATTTTCATTTTGGTACCAATCCATAAATATCCTTATATATTCTTCCAGCTGATCTTTGAATATCAGTACCAGTATTAATATTATTAAGACCGCAATTACTGCTATGGCTGTCTTCTCCCATACCGTAAGGCTCCTTTTTTCTCCTTTTCCGGTCATGATCCCCTGGTCCTGCTTTCGATAAAATCATCCAGACTGTCAGAAGGTATCCGCCAGGAACTTCTTCCTTCCCTTATCTTGAAACCTTTGAGTTTTCCTGTTTTTAACAGGTTCCATATATTGTCAATAGAAAGCTTTAATATCTTTGCTACCTGCTCCGCCGTGTACAGGACCCGGTCTGGTGATGTTTTTTCCTGCTCCTCTTCCCCCACAAAACTGTCCAGGAAATCCTCAAGCTCCTCTTCCTTTATCCTTATAGCTTTCCCCACCCTTACTGCTTTTAATTTCTTGAGCATTACAACCCTTATTATTTCTGTCTCACTTATGCCTGTCAGTTCTGCAACCTCGCTTATGGTATAAAGTTTTTTTTCATCTCCCATATCAAAAAACCCTGCTTATCAGACCATCAATGCTGTCTTGAAGGTCTATTATCCCTGAAGGCCTTCCACTGCTGATCAGATATTTCCTTTTTGCTTCGCATATAAGAGGTATCTTTTCACAAAGCGCGATGCCGGTCATATTCTCCAGTTCATCAGCAGTAAGCAGGTTTGGATCACCGGCCCTGTTTAAGACAGCCAGTTTTTTCTGTCTTCCGGGAAGGAATTTATTAAATGCCTTTATCCTCTGGATAATGTCTATGTTCTGCGACATCACCAGTACTGAAGTGGTGGATATGTTTATCATCTCCAGCGAGACGCTGTCATACCTGAAGGGGAGGTCAGCCACTATCAGGTCGTATTCATTGCGGGCAGAATAAACCAGGTCGTCCAGCATATCGATACTGAATTTTTCACCCCGGTAAAGAGAAACAGGCGGGCATAATACATCAACCCCCTCAAAGCTGGATATATCCTTCCAGACATCTTCTTCACCCGCCAGGACATCTTCTGCAAAATGGTCCAGGCTGCGCGGTTTTTTCATGCCAAGAGCCAGCTGCATATCCGATGGCCCTTCGCAAAAATTAAGGTCTACCACCAGGACTTTTCCCATATCCCTGTCATTGAATCTTCTGGCCATATTGAAAGTTATGGATGTCCTGCCGGTCCCTCCCTGTACAGAGTAAAAAGAGATTACCTCCTGTTTCAGGAACCTGTATTGCCCTGCATCATTTTTTTCTGCAGGTTCGATCCTGCCTATAGCCTGGACTATATCCTGGAATCCCATCTTTGTATCGGGACTTCCTGTGCGGGCCGCTCCCGGTATTATATCTTCATTCCTGCTACTTCCTGTTATTATTAGCTTTGAATCCGAATTGAGAGTAATAAATTCAGATATCTCCTTAAATTCCTCTATTTCATCTGATAATAAGATATAATCCGGCATATATTCTTCTATATAATGCCTGTAATTATATTGATGGTTTAGTGCAGTCAATCTGTGGCCTCTGGACTGAAAGCTGCCAATATTATCAGATATTTCCCTGTTATTGCCTATATAAAGTATCATTCCCATGCTGCAAATATTATTATAATTTATTATTACTTTTATTAATTTGTTATTATTATATTTTTATTTATAATAGTATTTATAGATGTGATAATATTAAACAATTTTTAACCATATCTGATATATATTTTATATATATTTGATATTTCTATAATAAATCTATTAGACCACTATGTCAAATCTTTTTGTTATTATCTGGTATAGGGCATGATTTTCCGGTTATGACCGGTATTTACTGGTATGGTTGCAGTTAATAGTGAGCAAATTGCTGATGTTGACCTGTAGAATCTGTTATTTCTGTGATTATTGGCCGGGAGCCTTTTAATTACCGGATTATCTGGCTGCTATTTAGCAGGACCTCTGAATAATCTATCGATCTATCTCCTTCAACCTGTATCTTCTTGTAATTTGATGCAGCACCAGAGATTATCCTTATCTTTTTCTGTGCTACTCCTGTTATTTCCGAGATCAGCCTGATAAGCTCCCGGTTTGCTTTTCCTTTTTCGGGGGCTGCTGCTACCCTTATCTTGATCCTGTCCCCGTAAAGGCCGTCAATTTTGGTCCTGGCAGCATTGGGTCTTATATAAAAGTCATAGATATCAGTCTTCATCGGTTTTGAAGAAGTCGTTTATAATATCAGGATTAGCGATATCGATCTTTTTCCTGCTTTTCCTTACTTCTTCTTCATCTTTTTTATCTTCCGGTCCTGCATTATCCTCTTCTACGGAATCCTTCCTTCTTTTTTCATTATCATCCAGCTTTTCCAGCATCTCATCTGTAAGTGTCGCCAGATCCTTCAGGTCATTTTCTTCCAGGCTATTTTCCCTGCTGTCTTTCCTGGCATGTTTATAGATAACCTCTTCCCCGCCGTTACTGCTGATGCCGCTGTCGTTTTCAGGCTGTTTTTCCCCGATCGCTGTTTCATGCCCGCTGCTGCCGCTGTTTTGTCTCTTGCTTTCATTTTCCGCAGCCTCAAGGGAGTCCATCAGTTTCCCATCCCCTGCCGATTCCATCTTCTGTTTGAAATCATCAGCAAATCTTGATATCTGCTGTTTAAACTCAGTATACTCTTTCCTGAGGCTGGTTATGCTTGATTCCAGGGAGACCTTTTCATCACGGATCCTCCTTAATTCCTGTTCTTCCTCTATCTTCTTTTTTCCCATCATCTCTTCAGCCTCGATCTTCGCCTTCTGCTTGATGTCTTCTGCCATGCGGTGAGCGGATATGAGGGCTTCCTGTATTACTTTTTTCATCTTGGAGGATTCAGTGTCGCCTTCATATTTGATGCTGTCTATTCTTTCTTCCATTTCCCTGATCTTTTTCTGCATCCCTTCAAATTCCATAGCCAGAAGATCAAGGAATTTATCTACTTCTTCAGGCTTGTAACCCTTAAAGACTATATGGAATTCCTTTTTGTGAATACCTTCAGAACTTAAACTCATAGCTACCTCCAAAATTGGCTAATACTTATTACATATTATTGCTATATATATCTTACCGCAACATATCTTAAAAGTACTGTTATTAATTGTATCACTAAAATGGCTGCAATATAAGACAGGTCCAGATATCCCCTGCCAATCTGCACCAGCGGGATTATTTTCCTAAATAATGACAAAAATGGTTCGGTAATGTCGAACAGGATTTTATAGACTCTTCCTAAAAAACCCCTTCCGGGGTTGACCCTGAACCAGGACAGTATGAGCCGGAAAAACAGGATATAGGAATATATGCGCAGAATAAATATGATTATTTCAAAGAATACTGTCATCTAGGTCATTTCCTTTTCAAGTTCCCGTGAACGTTTAAGAGCACTTTCGACTGCTTTTTCCACTATTTTATTCAGCCCTTTTTCCCTGAAAGTCAAAAGAGCCATTTCAGTGGTACCTCCGGGGGATGCCACTTTTGACATAAGCTCTTCCATGTCTGTGTCCGATCTCTCTATCATCTCACCTGACCCTGTCATGGTTACCGCCGCCAGCTTCCTGGCAGTACCCGGATCAAGCCCGTTTTTTACGGCTGCTTCTATAAGCGCCTGGCAGAAAAGGAAAAAATATGCCGGACCGCTCCCGTTTATAGCTGTGGATATATGCTGGAGGTCCTCATCGATTATGATGCAGTTTCCCACAGATCCCATAAGCTCCATGACAAAGTCCAGATCACTCTTGGGCGCATACTTTCCCCTGCTAATGGTGATCATACCTTTTTTATAAAGCGCGGGCGTATTCGGCATCACCCTTACTACGGAAGTCCGCTGGCCCAGGTTTTTCTCATAATAGGATGTGCTGATACCGGCAGCTATGCTTATTATGCAGTTATTTCCTTTCCTGAAACATTCACCCATGGCCTTTACCAGTCCGGCAATATCCTGGGGCTTTACAGCTATTATGAGATATCTTGATTTTTTTACTATACTGCAGATGCTCGTAAAAGGCTCGATCATGAATTTATTTTTTATAAAATCTCTCCTGGAAGCATCCTTTTCCAGAAAACCTATATCATCCGGTCCCAGGAAAGACATCTCCAGAAGACCATTGAGTATCGCCTCACCCATATTTCCGCAGCCTATAAATGAGATCTTCTTTTCTTTCAATATATATCCCCTTAAAAAGACTTAAGGAATCCTTCCTCATTTAAGATGCCGTTTTCCCCGGTATTGACTTCCACATTTGAAGGTATTATCAAGAATACCCTGTCTGCCACTTTCTTTATATCGCCTTCCAGGGCATATGTAAGTCCGCTGCAGAAATCTATTATACGCTTGGAGACATTGGTGTCCACCTTCTGGAGGTTTACTATGACAGGGATATCATTCTTGAAATTATCAGCTATCCCCTGTATCTCCTCGAATTCGCCCGGCTCGGCCACAAAGACCCTGTTTTTGCCTGACTCACGGGCGCTGCTTATAAGGGATACCTTTTTCCGGGGAGGTTTCCTTGATGACATCCTCTCAGAAGCAGATATATTCTCTTTCGGTATCTTGCTTTTTTCCCTCAGGGGCAGTCTTTCTTCCTCTTCCACTTCAATTTCTTCGTCATCTGACAGTCCGAAAAAGGATAATGTCTTTCTGAAAAAACTGCTCATAGTTCCTCCTGGTCTTAATTCCTATTTAAAAATGCTGGAACCTATACGTATCATGGTAGCTCCTTCTTCTATAGCCACCATAAAATCATTGCTCATCCCCATAGACAGTTCGGAAAAATAACCGGTTATCCCCAGACCGGATATCCGGTCCTTTAACTGCCTCAACTGTCTGAAAAGACCCCTTATAAGCTCCATATCACCGGTATAGGGGGCCATAGTCATAAGACCTCTTAACCTGGTGTTCTCCACCTTTTCTGCCTTAGTAATAAAATCTATCATATTGTCCAGCTTCAGTCCATATTTGGTTTCTTCGCCTGATATATTGACCTCGGCCAGGACATCCTGCACCTTGCCGCACCTGCCCGCCTGTTTTCCTACCTCTTCCAGGATCTTCAGGGAATCGATAGAGTGTATATAATCGACTTCAGGGACCACATCACGCGCTTTCCGGCTCTGGAGGTGTCCAATGAAATGCCACACTGCTTTGCTTTCTACATTGGCCTTCTTGCGCAGAAGTTCATCTGCCCGGTTTTCTCCAAAATTATCTATGCCCAGTTCACTTATCATCTTTACCCCTTCGGCATCGGTATATTTGGTAGCAGCTACAATTGTCACCTCCAGGGGATCCCTTCCCGCACTCCGGCATGCGGATGAAACCTGTCCTTTAAGTCTTATTATATTATTCCTGTATTTTTCTATCATATTTCCTTTAAATGATCATCTGCTGAATACCATGGCTACTGCTGCCTGCCTGCCGGTGACCTTTTCCCTGCGATAGGAAAAATACTGACTGCTGCAGCAAGTGCAGGCACCAGTATCAAAAATATTTTCCGGGGGTATGCCAAAATCCAGGGCCTGCCTTCGGTTGAGGCCGGCCAGGTCCAGAAATCTTCTTCCATTGCGGGATGCGATGCTGCCGCCTGCATGCTTTTTTCCGGCAAATCCCAGCACCAGGTCATCCCCCACCTCATAACAGCATTGCCTGATGCCCGGCCCTATAAATACCATGATGCTGTCTCTACTGGAGCCGAACCGGATGCTGAAAGTCTCAAGGGCCCTGGCAGTCATACCTTTCTGTGTACCCTTCCAGCCGGCATGAACAGCACATACTGCCCTTTTTTTAATATCTGCAAATGCCATGAGCATGCAGTCTGCCCCCATCACCATGACTGGCACGTCAATACAGCCGGTCATAAGGCCATCTGCATCCTGCTGGATATCCCCGTCTAAATGCCTGATGTCTTCCCTTACTTCGATCATATTATTACCGTGCACCTGGCGGGCAGAATAAAGGCAGCTGTCCATATCCAACATTTTCTTTAGCAAAAGGCGCCTGTTCCTTTCAACTGTTCCCCGGTCATCCCCAACATGGTATGCAAGGTTAAGTGAATCATACGGACTCTGGCTAAAGCCGCTATTCCTGGAGGTAAAACCGCATAAAAGTCCGTACCTGTCTAAAAAAGGGAAAGCCAGAAAAGATAGTCCGGAGATCTTTTTTTCTTCCATCAACCGCATCATATGCCTATTTTTTGTCTTTTCTCAGAAAAGTGGGGATATCCAGGTAGTCGTCGTCATTTATGGCGGCAAAATCATCGTCCCTGAACTTATCCCGGGCAGGTCTTTCTTCTTCCTCTACCAGTTCTTCTTCCAGCTCATCCAGTTTCTTTCCTATTTCTTCCTTTTGCTTTCCTGTCTTTTCCTTTTTTTCTTCCTGGCCGGCTGGAGTCTTGATGCTGCCGGATCCAAATCCGGTAGCTATAATGGTGACCTTTATATTATCATTCATCTTTTCATCTATGACAGACCCGAAAATAATATTGGCATCCTGGCTGGAAGCATTCCTTACTATCTCTGCAGCTTCATTTATCTCATAAAGCTTAAGGTCGGGGCCGCCTGATATGTTCAGGAGTATCCCGGTAGCGCCATCTATGGAATCTTCGATAAGGGGGCTGCTTATGGCACTCTGGGCAGCCTTTATGGCCCTGTTGTCGCCTGAAGCTGTTCCCTCGCCCAGTATGGCATTTCCCGCACCCTTTATAATGGATCTCACATCTGCGAAATCGAGATTTATAAGGCCTGGAAGGGTGATCAGGTCAGTGACTCCCCTGACGCCTGCTTTCAGTACATTGTCGGCAAGCATGAAAGCATTCAGCAGGGTCGTATTGTCATCAGCTATCTCCAGCAGCTTGTCATTGGGTATAACGATAAGTGTGTCCACCATGGACTTCAGTGCATTAATTCCTTCTTCTGCCTGGATCATCCTCTTCCTTCCTTCAAAGGTAAAAGGTTTTGTGACCACAGCCACTGTAAGACAACCGGCCTCACTGGCAATTTTCGCTATTGTGGGGGCAGCCCCGGTGCCGGTACCTCCTCCTTCACCCAGAGCCAAAAATACCATGTCCGCATCCTTGACAGTCTCTCTTATCTCATCTGCTGATTTCTCGGCAGCATCTTTTCCCATTTCGGGATTAGACCCGGCTCCCAGACCTGATTCACCGATGAGTACTTTTTTATCTGCATTAGACATCATAAGCGCCTGGGCATCTGTATTTATGGCTACAAACTCGCAGCCGCTGAGATTGTCCTCCATCATCCTGTTTATGGCATTGCTTCCGCCGCCGCCGATTCCGAGAACCCTTATGACCGCATAATAACTTTTATCAAGATCCAGAGTCACTTTAATACCTCCTGTTTAATTTTTTATCATCCTGGAAATGAACTCCCTGAAACGGCTCAGAAACCCCTTTTCATCACTTCCATTATCAGGACCATCCATATCCGCCAGGCTTTCAAGCTGATGCGCATACTTAAGCAGGCCTACACCGGTAGAATAGAAAGGCTCGCCGATTACTTCCTGGGGCCCTTCGACTTCTTCCGGAAGCCCCAGCCTGACAGGCATATCGAATACCGATTCCGCAAGCGCCTTTATCCCCTTAAGCCTGGAAGAGCCTCCAGTAAGGACAAGTCCGCACGGCAGTGAATGCATATAGCCGTGTTCCCGGACTTTTTCTTTTACAAGTTCAAATATTTCCTTCACCCTTGAATTGACAATATTATACAATCTGATATTAAGAGTAGTCTTATTCCTGTTTATCTTTATCTCGCCCATATTTACTTTGCTCAGGTTCTCGTAGAAATTATAGTCCACATTTGCATACTTTTTCTTTATTTCCTCCGCTTTGGCAAATGTTATATTAAGACCTACGGATATGTCGTTGGTAACAAGGTTGCCGCCTACTGGAAGGCAATACGTGAATATCATCTTCCTGTCTTTATATATGGCAATATCGGTTGTCCCGCCCCCGATATCCAGCACCAGGGAGCCGCTTTCCTTTTCCTCCGAAGTAAGCACGGCTTCGCTGGAAGCCAGGGCTTCAAGTATTATATCCTCGACTTCTATTTTAGAAGACCTTACCGTATTAATCACATTATTTATTTGCAGTGATGACCCGTATACTGCCAGCAGCTCCACCGCCAGTTTCCTGGCTGAGAGCCCTATGGGATCTATTATCCCATTTTCGTCATCTATGACAAACTGTTTTATGAGTGTATGTATTATATTATTGGAAGACGACATGTTTACCCTGTTTGCCTGGGCTATAAGCCTGTCCACATCAGCCTTCCTTATGAGGTGGTTGGGGGTATTTATGCTGATCTCGCTCCAGTTGGTTATAAATGATATATGTTTCCCGGTCACGCCGACAAATGCTTTGTCTATAAAATATTTGGTCGATCTTTCAGCTTCATCTACGGAACTAAGGACTGACCTTGTAGCTTCATTTATATCGACTATCAATCCTTTCTTCATGCCCCTGCAGGGAGAGATGCCATACCCTATTATCCTGAGGACATTGTTTTTACCTATTTCTCCTATCAGGGTAACTACTTTGGTTGTACCGATATCTATACCGACAATATAACCATCCTTGGCTGACAACAAAACCTCCGCTTAATATTTGAACACCGGGTTATCAGGGCTCTTTAAATCTATTATATTATAAATTCTATCTTCTTTTAATAATAGTTTTAGCACTTCTATCTTTTTTATAGCCTGGGTGCTGTCACCGAATATGATCTCCAGCCCCTGACGGGTGGTAAAATAAATATCGCCGCTGACATTATCCCTGATGCCGGCGCCGGTTATAATTGCTCTAAGATCGTCATCAAAGCCTGCATATATATCAGCGCAGCTTAAGACATTCTTCTTTGCCGCCACATCGCCCGGTTCCAGGCTGTAGCCTCTGGTATCTCTGACTTCCAGGAGGTCTGTATATTCTTTGGGAGTGTTTCTCCCCAGGTCTTCCAGTACAATTCCTTCCCCGTCCAGGAGATAGCGGCTGTCACCGCGCAGCAGTATAAGTAAAGGCTTTCTTTCTGCCATATTTATCGCAATAGCGTCAGGAAAGATCTTTTTGAACTCCACCGACCTTACCCATACAAGCTTTCCCAGGATCGCATCCTCTGTCTCCTTCTTGTCAGCCTCGAATATATTCTTTCCCTCTATGCCGGGAAGCAGCTCCATTATGAGCTCATCTTCATAATGCGTATTGCCATTTATATCAATAGTCTTGATCCTGAAATAACTGCTGTTGTAAAAGTAGTTCAATCCCCACAGGGCAGCCGCAAAAGACACCAGCACCAGGATGACCTTCAGGGCTATCAACATCCTCATGGCAAAGATCTTTCTTTTCCTTGCACCTATCAGGTTTTTTGTTTTTTTTGTTTCTGCCACGTCAATAGATCTTCAGATCAGCACAGTCAAGTATTATTTCTACCAGGCGGTCAAAATCTATGCCAGCCGCGCCGGCAGCCATTGGGACCAGGCTGGTGGAGGTCATGCCAGGCATGGTATTGATCTCAAGTATATACGGCACATTTTCCTTATCCAGTATAAAATCGGTCCTGGATATCCCGCAGCAGCCGAAGTTCAGATGGCATCTAAGGGCAAGGTCCATCACCCTGTCTGTTATTGCTTTATCTATTTCTGCAGGGACAATATACTCGGTAAGGTTTTTAGTATATTTTGACTCATAATCAAAAAAACCGCTTATGGGCTTTATCTCGATCACGGGCAGCACCCTGAGTCTCCGGCCCATTCCTATGACCCCTGCCGTGAGTTCTCTTCCGTTTATATATTTTTCTATCATCACCTTGCAGTCATATTGTGAGGCCAGCCTTATGCCAGCCTCTAATTCTTCAATGCCGGAAGCCCGGCTGATGCCGATAGTGGAACCTTCGGCGTTTGGTTTTATTACTACCGGATAACCCATTCCCCCTGAGATCTCCCCGTCTATCTGCATTATTTTTTTAAGGGGGTCCCCGGCATCCACTTCAAGAAAAGCCGGCGTGGGAAACCCTTCCTTTGACATTATCTTTTTTGACAGTATCTTATCCATTACCAGTGCACTGGAAAGCACTCCGGACCCCGTATATGGTATCTTAAGAAGCTCCAGAAGGCCCTGCACCGTACCGTCTTCGCCATAGCGCCCGTGAAGTGCCAGGAAGGCAATGCTTATCTTCTTTATCCGGTCTATAAAATCCTCTTCCCGGGGATCTATGAGAACGGCAGAATAACCAGACCGGCGGAGGGAATCAAGAATATTACTGCCTGTCTTTATGGATATATCTCTTTCCGAAGATATGCCTCCAGCCAGTACCCCTATTATGATATCCTTCCTTTTTTGCCTTATCCTGAGTCCGTCAATATCCGTCATGTTTATTCCCATGTGATCATCCTATCAGTTTTACTTCATATTCGAGAAAAATCCCGAACTTTTCCTTTACCTTATCCATCATTATCCTGGATAGTACCACAATATCTTCCGGCGAGGCATCTCTTACATTCTCAATAAAATTGGCATGTATGGGAGAGACCCGGGCGCCGCCATAAGAAAAACCTTTCAGCCCGCATTCATCTATAAGGGCCCCGGCAGGACTGTCAGTATTTTCCGGATTCTTAAAAAAGCATCCGCTGGTCCTGGCACCCACAGGCTGTGTCTTTCTCCTCCTGTCCATTTCCTTGCTGATCCTTTCTGCCAGTTCATCTTCCCCGGACCTGGCAGGCTTTAATACCGCAGATACTACAGCCGCCATACCCGGTATGCCCTGGGACCTGTAGCCGGCATGCAGATCGCTTCCGCTGCATTCTTCTATGGTAAATCCCTTCTCCAGCTTCCGGATATAATCCAGTTTGATGATGCTGCCGCATATCCAGCTGCTGGAGGAGCCGCTGTTTCCAGCCACGGCTCCGCCCAGTGTACCAGGTATGCCAGCCATAAAAGCCAGGTCAAGCCCCCCGGCTGCGGCTTTTCTTACCAGCATCCTCATTTCTGCTGCCGCCCCTGCTGTGATCTTACCCGATCTGCCTATTTCTATATTCTTCATCGGCTTCCCCAGCTTTATGAGTATCAGATCAAGGTAATTGCCCGTAAATACTATATTGGTGCCGTCTCCAATTATCAGGTAGCGGATATTTTCTTCTTCCAGCAGATTTAAAAATTCTGCCAGCGAGGGTGCGGAATCTACCGTGACCAGGGCAGCAGCCTTTCCTCCTGCCCCCATAGAACATAATCTAGCCGTATTGCAGTCCGGGACAGTATCTTTTATACCTGCCTTATCCGCTATTTTCTTTATTCTTGAATAATTCATCAGTTACCCTGGTTATATCTCCTGCACCCATAAGCAGCAGCATGTCTCCGGACATTACCTGTCTGTCAATATAGCCGGGAATATCTGAAAGGCGGGGGATATATGCTATTTTACTTCTAAAATCATTGTCCAGTATGGAGTCTACCAGCGCCTTTCCATTTACCCCTGGAAGGGGCTGTTCCCCGGCACCATAGACATCAGTGATGACAAGAATATCGCTTTTCTGGAAAGCACTTCCAAATTCCCGGCTCAGGTGGGCCAGCCTGGAATACCGGTGAGGCTGGAACACCGCGATCACCCTGCCTTCTCCTTTGCCCGTAAAGGCAGCTTCCAGGGTGGCCTTTATCTCTGAAGGATGATGGGCATAGTCATCAAATACTTCAGCGCCTTTTATCTGTCCCCTTCTTTCAAACCTTCTTTTGACGCCGGTAAAGTCTTCGAGGATAAGGGCCGCTTTTTCCATGTCCTGGCCCAGGGCTCTGCAGGCGGCAAATGCTGCCATGCTGTTTTTTATATTATGGAGTCCGGGCACATTAAGGCTTATCCTGAGGGATTTATTTCCGTAATCCAGGTTATATGCAGAACCCAGGCCCCGGTATTCGATATCGGAAGCAGATATATCATTGCCTTCTGAAAGGCCGAAAGTTATTATGTTCAGGTCATCCCTGCGGGGTATGCTGCCAGGGTCTGTCTCGTCTCCGTTTATCAATAGCCATCCCCCTTTTTTTATATTAAGCATAAACCTGGTAAAGCTTTCCTTTAACTGGTCCATACTGCTGTAATGGTCAAAATGGTCGGATTCAATATTAGTTATGATCCCTATGAACGGCCTGTACTTTAAAAAGGACCCGTCGCTTTCACAGGCTTCGGCTACCACATACTGGCTATTGCCGTTTTTGGCATTTGACCCCAGCTCATTCAATTCACCGCCCACCAGTATGGTAGGATCAAGACCGAGCTCCCTGAAGACCATAGATATCATGGATGTGGTGGTGGTCTTTCCATGGGTACCGGCTATAGCTATGCCCTGCTTGAGATTTATTATCCATGACAGTACATCAGACCGGCTGAAAACCGGGATACCGGCTCTGCCGGCACAGATCAGTTCTGGATTATCTGCCGGGATGGCGGCAGAATAGATGACTGCCTGGGAATCTTTAATGTTTTCACCACAGTGTCCTATGGTGACAGGTATGCCTTCCTTTCGCAGGAGCAGGGTATACCTGGAATCCTTCATATCGGACCCCCTTACATCATATCCCATTCCCGCCAACACCAGCGCTATGGCGCTCATGCCGGCTCCGCCTATGCCTACCAGGAAATATTTCCGGTATTTATCAAATCCATTATCTTGTCTCAATAAACATCCTCCATCAGTTTATTGCATATTATAGCGGAGCTGTCCATATTTGTTATATCCGGACAGCAATCCTTCATCTTATTATATACTTTCCTTCCCTCTTTAAGCAGGTATTTTATCTTTTTTTCCAGCAGTCCGGGCTCAAGGTCTTTTTCTTCTATCAATATTGATCTACCCTGCTTTTGCATATAGCGGGCATTATATGTCTGGTGATCATCGATAGCAAATGGATAGGGTATAAGGATAGAAGGGATGCCTGCTGCCGCTGTCTCGAATATGGTATTTGCTCCAGCCCTGGCGATTACCAGATCGGTTACACGATAGACTTTTTCTATCTCATCTACGAAGGGATATACCCTGATATCTATGCAGCCGCTATGACCCATTCCCCTGACAGCAGCCATCACATGCTCATAAAACCTGGTGCCGGTGATAAGAAGTATCTGTATAGCGTTTCCCTGGTCCTTCATCCCTGTCAGCTCCAGTAGCGAACTGTTTATACTGTCGGCTCCCTGGCTTCCCCCAAATGCGGTTATAGTGAATTTTCCGGGTGCAAGCCCCCATTTCTTATAGTCTGGAACCAGTTTTGCCGTATTCTGTATACTTCTCCTTACAGGATTGCCGGAAAATATAATATTTATCCTGTCCTTTTCCAGATATTTTTCCGTATCCCTGAAACTGGAAAAGAAATAACTGGCTCTCCTGGAAAAAAGACGGTTAAGCCTGCCGGGGATATAATTCTGCTCATGCAGGGCAAAACTGGTCCTGGAAACTATTGCTGCCAGAAGTACCGGGGCGCAGATATAGCCTCCCATGCCCAGGACTATATCTATCTTTTTTTTCCTGATTATTGATAGCGACTTAAAAAAACCGGGTACAAGCTCCAGTAAAAACATCAGGTATACTGCCGTTTTCCGCAGCAGGCTGCCGCCGCCGGCAAGCCCCCGTCCCCGGACAGCATAGAATTCTATTCCCATGGCTGTCATCAGCCTCCTGCCGGAACCTCTGCCGGAACCTATGAAGGTCATTGATGCCCCCGGATAATAATCCCTGATATGTTCTATTATTGCCACTGCCGGGTAAAGGTGTCCTCCGGTCCCTCCCCCGGCTATCAGTATATTCTTTTCATTCATCATTTACCTTACTGTTGATATCCTTCTTTATCCT
>CAYPXQ010000094.1:0-4793 GCA_964414685.1 uncultured Actinomycetota bacterium | reverse complement strand
CCCGAACGTTTTTTCAATATGGGCATAGCCGAATCAAATATGATGAGTGTAGCGGCAGGACTTGCCGCCATGGGCAAGATACCGTTTGTCTCCACGTTCAGCGTATTTGCCACCAAAAGGGCCTGTGACCAGGTAAGCATATCCGTTGCCTATCCCAGGCTCAATGTAAAGATATGTGCCACCCACAGCGGAATAACCCTGGGGGAGGACGGGGCCACCCACCAGGCTGTCGAGGATGTGGCCATAATGAGGTCTATTCCCAATATTGCAGTATTTTCGCCGGCAGATGCCGCCGAGACAGGAGAAGTAATAGAAGCCGTGACCGAATATGACGGGCCATGTTATGTAAGGCTGTGCCGCGGAGGAAGTCCGGTGATATTCAATGACGGTTATAGATTTGAGATCGGTAAAGGTACAAAGATTATGGATGGCGATGCAGCTACTATTGTAAGCGCAGGATTTACCACTCATATTGCCCTGGATGCTGCCAGGATGCTGGAAGATGAGGGTATAGAGGCGGATGTCATAAATATGGCTTCCATAAAACCCATAGACGAGGAGCTTCTGATCCAGAGCGCCTCAAAGACAGGACTTGTTATCACTGTAGAAGACCACAGTGTGATAGGGGGGCTGGGGGGCGCGGTATGCGAGCTCCTATCGGCAAAGAACCCGGTAAAAGTGGTAAGGCTGGGCGTGCAGGACAGATTCGGCGCATCCGGAGACCCGGCAGAACTGGTATCGGAATACGGTTTTGACAGTGATGCAGTGGCAGCTGCGGTCAAGGAAAATATTTGATAAAAGGACTGTTTGAGTTAAAATAGAAAAACCTTATTTAAATAGAAAGGACTGGTATTGGACCTTAAACAGAAGATAAGAAGCATTCCCGATTTTCCCAAAAAAGGCATAGTATTCAGGGATATAACCACTCTACTTGCCGACAGGGATGCCTTCAGGACAGCTGTGGACCAGATGGCAGAACATTATAAGGGACAGGATATAGATCTTATACTGGGGGCGGAAGCCAGGGGCTTCATATTCGGTGCAGTCCTTGCGTATAAGCTGGGCACCGGGTTCATCCCCGTAAGGAAACCGGGGAAACTCCCGTTTAACACCTGCCAGACATCATATGACCTGGAATACGGCAAGAACATCCTGCAGATGCACACTGATGCTGTAAAAAAGGGCGATAATGTCCTTATAGTAGATGACCTGGCAGCTACCGGAGGCACGGCAAAGGCCAAGGCGGAACTGGTAGAGAAGATGGGCGGGATAGTGGCAGGTTTCTGCTTCCTTATTGAGCTTGAGTTCTTGAATCCCCGCAAGATGCTTGAAGGATATGATGTGTTCTCGCTGATAAAATATGACGCAGAATAAAAAGTACGATCAGGCGTTTGACTGCCTGCCGGGAGCTTGACTATAATCTAATATATGATCCTTATTGGTAGATCCATGGAGAGGTGATGAATATGGCAGAGAAGAAAAATAAGAAGAGCAAGGGTAATGGAGAAGATAAAGAGTTAAAGGAAAAGATGGCCAAAGATAAAGCCGAAGAAGAGGCAGGCGGTGAAGAGGCCAGGAAAAAAGAAGAAGAAATGCTTAAGCAGCTGCAGGAAGAGATTGACAGGCTTACCACTAAAGATATCATCTCCCAGATGATGATGTCGCTTTCCAGCCTGGCATACAAGAAGATGGGCATACCGGCAGGAGTAAACGATAAATACAAGGATAAGCAGCAGGCCAGGATGGCAGTCGATGCCTTTGACGGCCTCCTTAAGGTCATAAGGGAAGAACTTAGTGCCCAGGAATTGGAAAACTTCCAGTCATCCCTGTCCAATCTCCAGCTGAATTATGTAAAGGTCTTTCCCTGAGGAGATTATGGTTAGAAGCTAAATTAGCTATTTGACAATTTGCCTACTAATAAATATACTCATATACATAAAAATACAAAATTTTATGGATGGAGTAATTTATGGTAGAAAGAAAACAGGATTACTTCAGGGTTCCCATAACGATGCCCTCCGGAATGGTGGCATATATGGAAAACCTGGGTATCGAATGCAAGAAATCGGGAGGGCATAAGATAGCAAATACAATGCTGGTAAGATGTGCCATCAGGCTTCTGATGGATATGGACCTGGATATATCGAAAGTAAAGACCGAAGAAGAACTTGAGGAAAGGATCAAGAAAGCAGCAAAAAAGTATAAATAAAGCCTGATATATTTTTTAATTCCATATACCCATTATAGGTTAAGGACTTTGACCTGAAATGGGTATATTGTTTATATGAATTCCAAAAAGCATAGAATACTAAATGATAATTTAAGGAAACTTCTTTTCAAGTTTTCACTGCCTACCGTAATAGGCATGGTGGTGGCCTCACTCTACAATCTGGTGGATACCATATTCGTAGGCAAAGGCGTGGGGCCCCTGGGTATTGCTGCGGTTACCCTTATCATGCCCATAATGCTGGTATTCCTTTCAGTGGCAACCATGATCGGCGTGGGCTCAGCATCCATAATATCCCGGTCACTGGGATCAGGCAGGGACAGGGATGCAGTGCTTACCATGGGCAATGCCTATCTTCTGGACCTTATGATAATCATCCCCATGGTCATTCTATTATATATATTCAAGGACAGGATCCTGGGATTATTCGGTGCAGGCGAAGTGGTGTTCAATTATGCCAGCCAGTATCTTTCCATACTTGCCATAGGTTTTTTCTTTTTTGCACTGTCATTTATATCCAGCCAGATAATAAGGGCCGAAGGCATGGAAAGGGCTGCCATATACCCTCTTATTGTAGGGGCGGCACTGAATATAATCATGGATTATATATTTATTTTCATACTTGATATGGGCGTAAGAGGAGCAGCCCTGGCCACAACCTTAAGCCAGTTTATAATGTTTTTGATGGTGTTGATGTATTTCCAGTTTACTTCCACTATTTTCAGGCCCCGGCTTAAGAATTTTATCTTCAAGCCCCATCTGATAAAAGACATAATAAGGATAGGGTTTCCATCCTTTTTGGAGCAGCTGTCTTCCAGTATAATATTTATAATGCTAAACAGCCTTATACTAAAATATGGCAATGAGATATACCTGGCTGTTGCCGGTGTGGGGCAGCGCATAATACTGATCTCTTTAAGACCGGTATTCGGGATCAATTTTAGTTTCGCTACCATTACCAGCTTCAACTATGGAGCGGAAAGACTGCGCAGGGTAAGAACAGTGCTGATTGAGGCGGTTATGTGGGTCATCACATTGTTGCTGGCTATTTATGCACTGATCCTTATAATCCCCGATCTGCTGCTTTCGGTATTTTCAAATGACCGGGAACTTATTGCAGCCGGCATCATACCGATCATGATAATGTGTGCCCTGCTGCCGTTCAGGGGATTTTTTATCATAGGAAGGTCATTTTTCCAGGCTATCGGCAAATCAAGGCAGGCGCTCATAATAAATACATCATATATCCTGTTTTTGATACCGCTATTCTATATACTGCCCATTTTTATGGGTATTATAGGGGTGTTTACGGCCTGGCCCATTGCCGTATTTTCATCAGCCCTGCTTTCGGGAGTATTTCTTTACAGGGAAATAAAGGTACTTGACCGCAGCATAAACCGCCCGGCTGACAGCTGTTAATTATAGGATAAAATAGTATCCGGGGAGTTTAGTCTCCACCAGAGATAAGGGCGCCATCCGAAAGGTCATAGCTCTGCCGGTATTTCGGGGCAACGGCATCAAATCCCAGGCTATGAAGGGTATCCAGGAATACTTCACTCACTTCTTCCTCCGCATGTATCACAAATATCCTTTCCGGTTTTTCCTTAAAGCGGTTTACCCAGTCAATAAGCCCCTCTTTATCGGCATGGGCGGAAAGCCCGGTAAAATTATGGATGTCTGCTGCTGCCTTAACCTCTTCCCCGTAGATAGTGACTTTATCTGCGCCTTCCAGTATGGTCCTTCCCAGTGTACCCTTTGCCTGGAAACCGACAAATACAACCGAAGCCTCCTGTTTCCAGAGATTGTGTTTTAAATGATGCCCGATCCTTCCCCCCTCGCACATGCCGCTTGAGGATATTATGACTTTGGGGACAGGATCATAATTTAAGGATTTTGAATCTTCTACAGAATCAGTAAACTCCAGGTTGGGAAAATCCAGTGGATTCGTACCGTTTGCCACAATATCCCTGGTCTCGCTGTCACCATATATATGAAGGTCATCATCATAAAGCCTGGTTGCTTCGGATGCCATAGGGCTGTCCACATAGACGGGGAAACCGGGAATAGACACCAGGCCTCTTTCCTTTATCTCCCTGATAAGGTACAGAAGGCCCTGGGTCCTTCCTATGGCAAAGGAAGGTATGATGACATTGCCGCCCCGGGAAAGGGTCTTATCTATTATGCCCGCCAGCTGCTCTGTAAAATCCACATGTTTTATGTGGGACCTGTCGCCATATGTGGCTTCCATGACTATGTAGTCGGCAGAAAAGATATATTGCGGGTCCTTGATGATGGGCTGGTCCAGGTTTCCTATATCGCCGGAGAATACTAGCTTTTTACTTATGCTGCCCTCTTTTATGAATATCTCTATGGAGGCAGATCCCAGTATATGGCCCGCATCCACAAACCTTACGGCAACATCTTTACTAATATCGGTCATCACATCGTAGCTTAAGGGCTGAATATGTCCCAGTGTCTTTTCCGCATCTTCCATTGTGTATAAGGGTTCGATCTCTTCTTTGCCGGCCCTCCTTCTTTTCCTGTTTTCCCGGAAGGCATCTGACTC
>CAYPXQ010000093.1:0-3139 GCA_964414685.1 uncultured Actinomycetota bacterium | reverse complement strand
TTCAGGCACTAATGATATCATATGCATTACCGGTTCCATAACCAATCTGGAACATGTGTATAAGGTTTTTTAAATTGTATTTGGAGGATAGATGGATCTATTTGGGTATATTGACAGTATTCTTGATTTTTTCAGGCTGCCTATATGGCGCTATTTGATATATGGCATAATATTCATGCTTATAATCATCTGGCTCTCTTTTGTGTACTGGACTTACCGGGATGCCAGGCTGAGGAATACCTCCATAATCGCAGCTGCATTCTGGTCGCTGGTGGTGCTTTTATTCAATTTCCCCGGCCTTATAGTATATTTGATACTGAGACCTCCGGAATTTACCGAAGATGTCAGGGAAAGGGACCTGGAAATAGAGAGGATGCAGCTACTTCTGGACTCCAATGTATCTAAATGTCCTTCATGCGGAGGCAGGATCACGCCGGATTTCCTGATATGCCCGCAGTGCCGGAAAAAGCTTAAGAATCCCTGCATATCATGCGGAAAACCTCTTGAGTTTAACTGGAAGGTCTGTCCATACTGTAAGACTCCGCAATAAACAGAAAGGAACGATGTATTGAACGGTTGTGAAAAATGTAACAGGGGATGCGGGCTGAACCTGGACAAGACAAATACGGAGAAGAGCCTTATAATCATCAAGCCTGACGGAGTGCAGAAGAAAGTGGCCGGAAAGATCATATCAAGATTTGAGGATGCCGGCTTCGATATCGAGCAGATGAAGATGATGGAAATAGATGAAGACCTGGCAGCCAGGCATTATAAGGATCATGTGGATAAGGATTTTTTCCAGACCCTCCTTAGATATATATGCTCCGGACCGGTTATAGTAATGGTAATAAGGGGCAGGGGAGCTATAAAAAATGCCAGAGGACTTATGGGGCCTACTGATTCCAGGAAAGCTCCATCCGGGACGATAAGGGGCGATTTCGGGGTTGACGTCACCATGAATGTGATACACGGATCAGATTCCCCGGAAAGTGCAGAAAGGGAGATAAAGCTTTTTTTCGGATAGTATTGGAATATATATAGCTGGAGAATATGGCAAAAAGAAGGGGAAAAATAATATTTTTTGTGACCCTACTGGGAGGGGTACTGGGCGCTATACTGGGCCATGTGCTGGCTGACACCATACCCATACTGGACAGGGGCCTCAAGGTGGGTACGGATTCCCTGAGTCTTAACCTGTATCTTATCGATATGAGTTTCGGGATCCATGTAAATATAACCCTGGGAGCTATAATAGGTCTTTTAATAGCATTCCTGCTGGCTGATGTATCCACAAGAAGAAAGCCATAAGACCAGGATAATACTGGCCTCGGCATCTCCCAGGAGGAGAAAGATCTTTGAGGACCTGGGGCTGGATTTTGAAGTAATGGAACCTGGTGGAGGCCTGGAAGAAATTTCGGGTGATCCCGTCCATACTGCGGTGGCAAACAGTATTATCAAGGCAAAATATGTATCAGCGTCACTGGCCGCCCGGGAAAAGATCCGTTATCTGGTCTCAGGATTTGATACAATAGTATACCTGGGGAAGAAAATACTTGGAAAGCCGGGCAATGCAGAAGAAGCATATTCCTTTATCCAGGCTCTTTCTGGAAGATCCCACCGGGTAGTGACTGGGATCTGTATTATAGACAGTATAAACGGCAGGCAGGTCACAGGACAGGAGATATCGCAGGTAGAGTTCAGGGACCTGGAGCTGCCCGAGATAAGACAGTATCTTAAAAGGGAATATGTTCTGGACAAAGCGGGAGCATATAATATTGCCGGTCCGGGTGCGCTTCTGGTAAAAAAGGTAAGAGGATGCATGTTCAATATAATCGGAGTCCCGGTATTCAGGTACGCCGGTCTTCTGGAAAAATTTGATTATAAAATTTTATACCATTCTAAGGAGTAGCAGATGTTTGAGTTTTTTCTAAACGTTATCGGCAGGGATATGGGAATAGACCTGGGAACAGCAAATACGCTGGTATATGTAAAGAGCAAGGGAATAGTCCTGGAGGAACCCTCCATAGTGGCCATCGAAAAGAACAAGAAAAGGATACTGGCAGTGGGAAAGGAAGCCAAGAGGATGGTGGGACGCACCCCTGCTAATATAGTCGCAGTCAGGCCCCTCAAGGACGGGGTTATAGCAGATTTTGATACTACCGAGAAGATGCTCAGGTACTTTGTGCAGAAAGTGCATAAGAATGTAGCATTTGCCAGGCCCAGGATAGTGATATGCGTGCCTTCAGGCATAACCCCGGTGGAGAAAAAGGCGGTACTTGAAGCAACCGAACAGGCGGGAGCCCGTTCAGCCTATATAATCGAGGAACCCCTGGCCGCGGCCATAGGCGCCGGTCTTCCCATAGACGAGCCTACCGGCAGCATGGTTGTGGATATAGGAGGCGGCACCTCGGAAGTGGCAGTCATATCGCTGGGGGGTATCGTGGTAAGCCAGTCCCTCCGTATTGGCGGGGACGAGATGGATGAAGCCATTATTTATTATCTGAAAAAGGAACATAACCTGCTCCTGGGAGAAAGAACGGCTGAAAAGGTAAAGATGGAGATCGGCTCTGCCTTTCCCCTGGAAAATGAGGAGAAGATGGAGATCAACGGAAGGGACCTGGTGGCCGGGCTTCCCAAGACCATAATCATAACCAGTCAGCAGATAAGGAAGGCACTGGAAAAACCGGTGGAGGATATTGTCAATTCAATAGTGGAGGTACTTGATGAGACACCTCCCGAGCTTTCTTCGGATATCATGAAGAGGGGTATATTCCTGGCAGGAGGAGGATCGCTCCTTAAGGGGCTGGCTGAGAGAATAAGCAGGGAAACGCACTGCCCTGTATATATGGCTGAAGAACCGCTGGCAGCAGTGGCAGTGGGAGCCGGAAAATGCGTGGAAGACTTTGCCGCTCTTAAGAGATATCTCAGGTTTACCGAACAGTAGGCCTGTGGCTAAAGGAATTTAAATTATTTTATACATACAGTGGTAAGCAGCACAAGATTCAGAAATATAATTATCCTTATAATCATCATATTCCTATGCCTGGCTGTCATCACTATCAGCTTCAGGGGCAGCGGCATCACCGAAAGCATAAAGGCAAAGACAATGGATATCTTCCAGCCGGTCCAGGAAAAGATG
>CAYPXQ010000092.1:0-2656 GCA_964414685.1 uncultured Actinomycetota bacterium | reverse complement strand
TTTCTTAACATTTAGGTTTTCCTTTCTACAGGTTTATCTTCCTTCCTAAAAACTTTTAAAATTATTGATTATATAGACTTATTTTTCAATAGGAAGTTCCACCCACCTGCCTTTATCATTGGATATCATGCTGGCTTCCAGCACCTCCTGCACCTTATATCCGGAATGCATATCTGAAACAGGTTTCTTTCCTTCTGCCACATTGGTTATAAAATCAAATGCATTTCCGGAATGATACCTCATCCATCCTACCGAAAACTTGGGTCCGGGGAACTGGGTAGCCGGCTGGGGATATCTCTGTACTGTCTCTATGGCAGTAAAGCCCCTCCTGCCGCCTATAGGCTCGCCGGCATCCCTGGTATCGTATACCTCCAGGAAGTTTGGCTGCATGCTGTTAAACTTGATTGCTCCCTTTTCACCATGTATCTCAATACGGTATTCGTCATTGGCTCCTGTGGCCACCTTTGATCCTTCGATGGTCCCTATGCAGCCGTTCTGGGATTCGAACATGATAAGGGCCAGGTCATCTACATCAACCTCTCCGAACTCTCCCGGTTTTCCCGGAAGCGGCCTTTTCTTGGTAAATATCTCCAACCTTGAAAAGACTTTCTTAAAATCGCCTATAAGGAACCTGGTAAGGTCTATAACATGGCTTGCCAGGTCATAGAGCGACCCGCCTCCGCAGTACTTTTTCTGGATCTTCCAGTAAAGCGGCCGACTGGGATCTGAGTTTCCCGAATGAAGGTATACTACCCTGGCGCTGTATATGCGGCCCAGTAGACCTT
This sequence comes from uncultured Actinomycetota bacterium, assembly GCA_964414685.1. Classification (GTDB taxonomy): domain Bacteria; phylum Actinomycetota; class Humimicrobiia; order Humimicrobiales; family Humimicrobiaceae; genus M55B120. Next base: position 1,871 of record CAYPXQ010000092.1, on the reverse strand, counting down.
CCTCTATAAGTCTCTTTGCCCTCATCATGGCCGGCTGATAGCGGTATTCAAAAGTTACCTGTGAAATAAGATCGGGATGGGCATCTGCTTCTTCCACTATTTCCCTGGCTTCTGCCAGGTCCATGGCCAGGGGTTTTTCACAGTTTACATGTTTTCCTGCCTTAAGCGATTCTATTATTATTTCCTTATGCAGGCAGTTGGGAGTGCATACTTCGATAATGTCGATGTCATCCCTGGCGATAAGGTCTCTCCAGTTGTCTGTGGCAAATTCAAAGCCTGCCTGTTCTATACCTTCCTGCGCGTCCTTTATGGGGACAGATGCCACCCCCACCATCTTCAGCCTGGCAGGCATTGGCTTATAGTAATAGGGGAGATTGAGGTAGGAAAGAGTATGCACCCTGCCTATAAACCCGTAGCCCACCATGCCTATGCCTAATGTCTTCATATAATTCTCCTGTGATCTAATTTTTTAAAGAGTCTATCAATATCCGTATTCTTTTTCCACTTCGCTTATGGCTTCCTCTATTATATCCAAAGCCTTGGTAGCCAGGTCCTCTTCCATTATAAGGGGCGGCGACATCCTCAGGTTCTGCTTGGCCGGTATCCAGGCAACGCCTTTGGCAAATGCCTTCTGGTATACCTTATTTCCTGCTTCTTCGAAGGGCTCTTTTGTCTCCTGGTCCTTTACCAGTTCCATTCCCAATAGACAGCCTTTTCCCCTGACCTCGCCGATTATCTTGTGTTCTTCTTTCATCTTATTAAGCCTTTTCATGATGAAATCCCCCAGCGAAGCCGATCTTTCTACAATATTTTCTTCTTCGATCACTTCCAGTGATGCCAGGCCGGCTGCCGACGCCATGGGGTTTCCGCCATAGCTGGTGGATGCGGATATCTTTTCCAGGACATCAGTATATTCTTCCCTGATGGCAAATGCGGTACATGGAAAACCATTGGCCATACCCTTGCCCAGAGTTATGATATCGGGCACCACATCATAATTATCCACACAGAACATCTTTCCGGTCCGGGCACAGCAGGTAAGGACTTCATCAACTATCATAAGTATCCCCAGCTTATCGCACATCTTCCTTATTTTGGGAAGATAATCATCAGGATAGACTATTGATCCTCCCCATCCCTGTATCGGCTCCAGAACTACGCCAGCTACATTACCCGTTCCTTCCATGATTATCTGTTTTTCCAGGGCATCCACGCAGAAGAGCCCGCATTCCGGATATTTCTTGTCAAAATGACATCTGTAGCAATGCCCGTTGGGAGCCATATGGCTTCCGGTAGCCCTGGGTCCTGAGGTATAATTGGCTACTTCCGTAAGTGAGACAGCACTTAATGTCTTGCCGTGGAAATCCCCATAGAATGAGAAAAACTCATATTTTCCGGTATGGGCCCTGGCTGCCCTCATGGCTGCCTCAACCGCTTCCGTACCGGCGCAGTACATCTGGATCCCGTTAAGGTTCCCCGGTGTTACCGATGCCAGCTTCTCCAGGAACAATGCCTTTATTTCGGTAGTATAATCATGGCAGTTCATAAGCTGTTTGGTGTATTTTTGGATATATTCGACTACCTTGGGATGGCCGTGGCCCAAATTGGTGACATATATTCCCGACGAAAAATCAATATAGGTATTGCCGTCGGCATCGGTGAGCGTTACCCCGTGTCCCGACTCAAACGCAACCGGAAACAGTTTTACCTGGGAAGAGTATCCCTTCATATACTTTTCTGCCCGGGAATGCAGCGCCTCTGACTTCGGCCCTGGAGCCGGGACTTTCATATCGGGAAGGGTATTTACATCCACTTTGGCCCAATCTTTGTCATAATCCATAATATTTCTCCTCTCAAGTCTTTTTGCATTA
>CAYPXQ010000091.1:0-8394 GCA_964414685.1 uncultured Actinomycetota bacterium | reverse complement strand
TCCACCATGTTTTCCCCAATAAGCTTCGACCTTTATTGCAATCTAAAAGAGCATAATGGTCGGGACGAGAGGATTTGAACCTCCGACCCCCAGTACCCCATACTGGTGCGCTAGCCAAACTGCGCCACGTCCCGTCCGAATATATATTCTAAATTAATAGTTTTGATTAGTAAAGAATTTGATATTTTATTAATATTCGATTTCGGATTTAAACTTTCTGGTCATCAGTTTCATTACTGATTCTTCCGGGCTGAGGTCTTTGTATATTATCTTATACACACATTCGGTTATTGGCAGGTCTATTCCCCTGCCTGCAGCTATTTCATATACAGCCCTTGATGTCGCTACCCCCTCAGCCACCATGTACATGCTGTCCAGTATCTCCCCTATAGACTCACCCTTTCCCAGCCTTTCCCCCACACTTCTGTTCCTGCTGTGGGGACTGACACAGGTTGCGATCAGATCACCCATGCCTGCAGCGCCGGAAAAAGTAAGAGGATTTGCACCCATAGAAGTCCCGAATCTTGATAACTCATGAAGACCGCGGGTTATAATGGAAGCTTTAGTATTTACCCCATATCCCAGGCCGTCCGATATGCCGCTGGCAATGGCTATTATATTTTTTACTGCCCCGCCGATCTCTACGCCTGTCACATCTTCATTGGTGTAGACCCTGAATGTATCTGTAGACAATATGGGCTGGAGAAAATCCATTACCCGCTTTGAAGAAGATGCTATAACCGCCACGCTGGGAAGACCCCTGCATACCTCGAAAGCAATATTTGGACCTGAAAGAGAACAGGTCTTTTCCTTCAGGACGGCGGGAAAGTTCTGTTTGATGACCTGGGAAAGCCTGAGGTTTGTGCCTGTCTCCAGACCTTTAGCAACATTGAGTATGCACCTTATATGTTTATGGCCTGATCCAAGGGGTTTTAAAAAAATACCCGCTACTTCCCTGAGCGCATGAGAGGGAACGGCAAAAATAACTATCTCGGTCCCCTCCCTTAAGTTTTTAGGTGAACCGGTAAAAGGCCTTATACTGCCAGGAAGCACCAGATCACCTGTATACCTGGGGTTAGTGTGCTGTTCAGATATCTGTTTAAAAGTTTCTTTTCCCCTTACCCACAGATCCACCTCATTGCCATGTTTTGCCAGCATAACTGCCAGGGTGGTGCCCCAGCTGCCGGCTCCTATTACGGTGATCTTTGCTTTATTTTTCTTCATAGGGAAAGAATCTAATGTTTAAATTTTATAAACAGCGGTGTCCCGGTAAAATCAAAATTTTTCCTTATAATATTCTCTACAAACCTTTTTATATTTGTCTTCCCGGAAGTATCCATATTTGAAAATACCAGGAATGAAGGCGGCGATGTGCCTGTCTGCCTGGCAAACTTGACTTTGAACTGCCTGCCCTTGCTGAATACCTCCTTTTCCCCGCATGCCTTCTTTAATGCTTCCGTAAGACTATTATCTTTGATCTTTTTCGAACGTTCCTCCATTAATTTATCTATCATCTTTATAAGACTTCCAAGACCTTTTTTTGTTTTTGAACTTATTTTTAAAAAAGGTATATAGTCGGCAAATCTTAACTCCCGATCCAGGTCCTTTATAAGGCTGTCAAGCTGTTTCAGGTCGATCAGGTCATATTTACTGAATACTATACATACGCTGACACCTTTATCTATGCACATCTCTACGATTTTTAAATCCTGCCTGGTTATTTCCCCATAGCTTGAATCGATAAGGATGAGGGCGATATCAGAGTTTTCGGCTGCCCGTTCTGTCCTCAGGGTGCTATAGTATTCAAGATCCTCCATTTTTCTTTTTTTCTTTCTAAGCCCGGCAGTATCAATAAACCGGTATGAGCTCTTCCCTATCCTTACCATGCTGTCTATGCTGTCGCGGGTAGTTCCCTCCACTTCATCCACAATAGCTCTTTCTTCCCGCAAAAAAGTATTAAACAGGGTCGATTTGCCCACATTGGGCTTTCCAAGTATGGATATAACCGGGACCTGGTCTTCTTCGGGAGCCTGGTCTCCTGTCTCAGCCGGCATCTCTTCCACAACAATATCCAGAAGATCCCCTATATTTCTTCCGTGAAGGGCTGATATCTTAAAAGGATACCCGAATCCAAGCTCCAGGTAATCCTCCAGGAATAAGTCATTTCCGGGATCATCCCATTTATTGCCGGCAAAGATTATCTTCTTCTCCGATCTCCTGAGAAGATCTGTTATCTCCCGGTCCAGCAGTGAGACAGGCTGGGAAAGATCCACCATAAATATGATAAGGTCTGATTCATCAATGGCTTTCTTAGCCTGTATGGCAATCTGGAGGTTTAATCTTTTTCCGGTTGCGGAATCTATGCCTCCCGTGTCCAGCAAATAGAATTTCCTGCCGTTCCAGTCAGTCAGATAAGATTTACGGTCCCTGGTTATCATAGGCTGTTTATGGACAATAGCTTCCCTGGTCACGCATACCCTGTTAATAAGCGTGGATTTGCCGATATTGGGACGGCCTATAATAGCAACTTTTGGTATATTTCCCATATTATCTATATCTCCCTGTTATCATATATGCAATTGTCTATGGCATGCACCAGGCTTTTCCCGTCTTCCCCGATTATCCTTATATCTTCTCCCATGGATAAGAGATCATCCCTGGTGTATCCATCCAGTGTCAGTCCGTCATCATTGAAAATCGATTCCGGGATAAGGACTGAAGAATAATGCCTGACAGCCTTACTGTCAATATTATTTAAAATGTCGGTTCCGGTCAATAAACCGGTGGCCTTAACGTTTCCGCCAAAAAAAACGTTTTTTACAGTTTTTATCTCAAAAGAGGTATTATTATATAGCAAATCATCTTTTTTAGAAGTATCTATTATTTTCAGTGCCTGTTCCATTATGATGCGGCCGTATTCTGAAGTAATGATCAATATCCTTTTGCCGGCTCCTTGCCCTGGTTTATAGTTTCCTCTTTGACCGGAATAGAGCTTCACGTCATATAGTAGATCTGCACTTTTTCCTATACCGTTATTGATCTGGAAAAAATTTCCATAGCTTTCATATGAAGGCATCTCAGTGCTGGATAAAAGATAGAACTCATCAGATAAAAACACTTTGCCGGATACCTGCTCTCCATATTTGCGGGCCAGGGATCCCAAAAGACAAATGGCCTTTTCCGCATCTTTTCTGTTTGCAGCCCTCAATTCAGTATTTTTATTATACCTGGTTATGCCCACAGGCACTATGCCTATTGACTGGATATTCTCATGCCTGCCAATCAATGTCTCGATGGTATGTTTAAGGTCTTTACCGTCATTTATACCGGGCATGAGGACTATCTGTATATGTGTTTGTACCCCTGCATTATCCAGCCTGCCCAGATACTCCAGGGACCTCATGCTGTCATCTATCCCGAATATTTTCTTCCTCACGGCAGGATCCATGCTGTGTATCGATATATACAGCGGCTGCATCATGTGGCTGATCATGCTTTCAATATCATCCCTGTCAATATTGGTCAGGGTTATGAAGTTCCCGTAAAGGAAAGACTGGATATAATCATCATCTTTTATGTATAAGGAAGACCTGAGTCCCGGGGGCATCTGGTCAATAAAACAAAAAATACACCTGTTCCTGCATCTCTTTATCCTGTTCAAAACTCCATATCCTCGATCTTTTTCCTGATCTCAAGAATGTCTTTCTCCGGAGTTGAAGCGCCGCCGCTTATGCCCACTATGCTGGAGCCCTCAAACCACTCTTTTTTTATATCGCGGCTGTCCTCTATATGAAATGTATGGGGATTTTTTCTGCGGGAAATATGTGCCAGGTGGCTGGTATTGGCACTGTTTTTGCCGCCGACTACCAGCATTAAATCCACTCTTCCGGAAAGCTCCCTTACAGCATCCTGCCGGTTTTTTGTTGTATCACAGATAGTATTTACCAGGTACAGCTCTTTTGTCTTGTCGATCAGGCCGCATGTAAGCTGCCTCATTTTTTCCATCGTCTGTGTGGTCTGTACCACTATACCCATCTTTTTTCTATTTTTTAAGGCTGCAAGGTCTTTTATGTCGTTTATCACATCTATATTGCTGCTGTCTATCTGGTCCCTTATGCCGCAGACTTCGGGATGTCCATTATCGCCTATAACGATCACGTGGAATCCATCCCTGACCAGCTTCCTGGCCCTTGACTGCGCCTTTTTTACAAAGGGGCAGGTGGCATCGATAATAGTTACTCCTTTACTGATCAATTTTCCCAATACCCCGGGGGGCATCCCGTGAGACCTGACCACAAACACGCTTCCTTCTTCTATGTCTTCTATCCTGGAAGCAGATATAAGCCCTTTCCCGGAAAGCTCCCGGACTACTCCGGGATTATGTATTATAGAACCAAGGGTATATACTTTTTTGCTGCCGGTACCTTTCTTTGCCAGAGCTTTCCTGGCCATCCTTAGCGCTCTTTTTACCCCGAAACAGCAACCTGAATAATTGGCTATTTCTACTTCCATGATCAGTCCTGCGAGATCTCTTCATAGAGATTTTTTATAGATCTCATTGTCTCTGAGACAATAATAGATATTGCCTGCTTTTTATCATTTTCAGATATTATCCCGCCTGTTTTTATCACATCCCCCACTACCATCTTTATTTTTGGAAAAAACATCCTTTTTCGGGGTTTCTGGATGATCATATTGGTCCCGCTTATAGCAACAGGAAGTATATCTGACCCTGACAACAGGGATATAAGTCCGATCCCCTTCTTCCCTTCACGGATTGTGCCGTCGACAGAACGCGTTCCTTCCGGGAAAAGTCCAAGAAGGTTTTCCTTCTCCAGTATTTTTATGGAAGTATCAAATGCATATCTGTCAGTAGTGTCGCGGCGAACGGGAAAAGAGTTGAAAAAAGTCACCAGGTTTGAAAGAAAGCTTAATCGGAACAGTTCTTTTTTGGCCATAAAATATGTATATCTGGGTATGTATGCCCCTATTATAACCGGGTCCACAAAACTTATATGATTGGAGCACAGAAGTATCCTGCCGCTCCGGGGAACTTTCTTGAGACCATATATTTCAGTCCTGAAAAGCAGATGAAAAATACCCCTGAGCGTAAACTGCACCATCCTGAACAGGAAATAATACCATTTTCCATGTGATAGCTTAAGCTTTTGTGCGGTCATAATATAGCTTCTTGATCCTTTTTACTACTTCATCGATGCTCATATCGGAGGTATCTATTTCTATACCATCCTCCGGGATCATAAGGGGGCTATCCTTTCTGCTGCTGTCTATGTTATCCCGGCTGTTTATCTCATCTTCTATAGACTTTTTGTTCATCACCTGGTTTTTCTGTTCCAGCTGAAGCTTCCTCCTCTTTACGCGCTCATCCACATTGGCGGTAAGGAAAATCTTCAGCAATGCATGGGGGCATACCACGCTGCCGGTGTCCCTTCCTTCAAGCACCGCTTTTCCACTGGATGAAAGCTTTCTCTGTATTGAGACCAGGTATTTCCTGACCCCTGAAAGCCTGCTTACTATTGATACTGCAGCACCGACCTCCGGGCTCCTTATCTTATCTGTCACATCTTCACCGTCCAGGCTGATCCTGGTATAGCTGCTTTCATCTGAAGCCCTGCTTTCTATCTCCATATTGATGCCCCCGGTTTTTTCCAGTATAGATACCTCGTCTTCCAGGTCAATATTATTCCTTAAGGCTATCAGGGTCACTGCACGGTACATGGCACCGGTATCTATATAATTCATACCCAGTTCGCGGGCCAGTATTTTTGCAATGGTGCTCTTGCCGCTTCCGGCAGGGCCGTCTATAGTTATTATGCTATTGTTTTTTTCTTTGTCCATGATCACCTGCATGCGGAATAAAACAGTTCTTTAAAACCCGGCAAAGAAGTATTTATGCAGTCATCATCAAGTATAGTGACTTTCTTTTTTGACGGCATAGCCAGCACAGCAAGCGACATGGCTATCCTGTGGTCCCCCATGCTGTCCAGGGTGGTGCAGCTTCTGAACTTAAAGTCTTTTTTCCCGTTTATCTCAAGTCCGTCTTCAAGCTCCTTTACATCTACCCCGGCCCTGGCGAATTGTCCGCTTATGGCCTTTAGCCGGTCGCTCTCCTTATGCCTTAATTCCTGGGCTCCCCTGAAAACAGTTTTCCCGGGGGCTGCAGATGCAGCTACTGAAAGTATCGGTATTTCGTCAATTATATTGGGTATCATGTCCCTGTCTATTTCTGCCGGCTTCAGCGAGCTTGATGATGCTTCTATATCTGCAACCGGTTCATTGCAGACCGTCCTTCTATTCCTGATATTTATGTCCGCCCCCATTGACCTCAAAACATCCAGGGCATAGCTCCTGGTCGGATTGATGCCCACATCCTTAATGGTGATATTTGAATCCTTCAGTATCAGGGCTGCCACTATGAAAAAAAGTGCTGAAGAAATATCTGCCGGTATATGGATATCCTTTGCAGCCAGCTTTTTTGAAGGATCTATCCTGGTATTCCTGCCGTCATATTCTATGGAGGCTCCGAGATATTCCAGCATTCTTTCGGTATGGTCCCTGCTGGTCCCAGGCTGCCTGATCTCGGTTATACCTTCAGCATGCAGTCCCGCAAGCAGTAAGCAGGACTTTACCTGGGCGCTGGAAATCCCGGTATCAAATCTCTTTCCTTTAAGATCTCTGGTCCCAAATATGACAAGCGGAGCGTATTTGCCATTATTTCTTCCATAGACCTTTGCTCCCATCTGTTTAAGAGGTTCTATGATCCTGGCCATGGGGCGCCTGTTTATGGAGCTGTCGCCGCTTAACACAGACATAATGGGATTGCCGGCAAGGATCCCGCTTAAAAGCCTTATAGCAGTACCGGAATTCCCCACATCCAGTATTCTATGAGGTTCACTTAATCCAGAAATACCGCAGCCATTTATGACCAGTTCGTTACTGTCGCCGTCTATGTCTACGCCAAGGTCTTTTAATACTTCCAGCGTAGCCCTGCAGTCACTGGAAAACAAATAATTCTTTATCTTGACCGGCTCATCAAGTATAGCTGATATTATGGCGCTTCTGTGGGATATGGATTTGTCACCGGGTATCTTTATCTCACCGTTTATGCGGTCTATCCCCAGGATCTCCATTTCACTCTCCCAGGACTTTCTTGACGCTTACATCATATCCGGCATCTTCTATGGCCTGGCGGGCTGCCTGGCTTTCACTGTCTCCCTGGACCAGCAGTTTCAATATGCCTCCCCCGGAAAATTCAGTGGAATGGAATATGGAGATATCTTCAATATTTATCCCCCTGGAGCTTATGGCCAGGGTTATATCACTTAATACTCCAGACCTGTCGGTAATAGCTATCTTTAATTCATAAAGCCTGGATATATCTTTTTCTACATATTTGGGCAGGTTGATCCTGGCTTTCTGGGCCTTTTTATAATGATATCTTATAAACTCTGAATCATTACTGGAAAGCCCCTGCTTGAACTTATTCAGGTAGTCGATATAAAGGTCTATGGATTTTATCAGCTCTTCCCTGTTTTCAAGTGTTATATCAAGCCACATCCTGGTATTTGATGCAGCTACCCTGGTCATATCCCTGAATCCTCCCGCACACAGCCTCAGCAGGTTCTTTAATTCTGCCTGCCTGTCATCTACCAGTTCGACCAGGTTGGTGGAAAGTATATGAGGAAGATGGCTTATAAGGGCTACATTCTGGTCATGCTCATCCGGGCTTATAGAAATGACCCTGGCCCCGATCCTGGTAAACAGGTTATGGAGAGCCAGCAGCTGGTCAGTCCTGGTAGACTCCGTGGGAGTAAGAATATAGAATGCGTTTTTAAAAAGGTCCGGTTTCGCCGAAAGGACTCCTTCGTTTTCTGAACCAGCCATGGGATGGCCGCCGATAAAATAAGTCCCCTCCGGAAGAATGGCATTTACCTTCTCCACTATTTTTTTCTTGGCGCTGCCCACATCAGTTATTATTACATTTTTTTTAAGGTGGTCCTTGATGGAATTAACCACCTCTATTATCATACTCACCGGGGTAGCAATGATCACCAGGTCTGCATCGACCACAGCTTCACGGTGATCAGAAGATATCTTATCTACCATTTTACGGTATTTGGCAATGTCCATGGCCTCGCCTTCAATATCGAAACCGGTTATAAAAAAACCGGTCTCCAGGTTCTTAAGGGCCATTGCCAGTGATCCCCCGATAAGTCCAAGGCCTATAACAGAGATGTTTTTGATATTTTTCATATTTTTAAACCAATTTGGGATTCATTTTAAAAATAATCTATAACTATATAAAAAATATGCATTTTTAACAATAATATCATTTTTTTTCTTTATCTTATTGACATAAAAAATCATCTTTGA
>CAYPXQ010000090.1:0-4312 GCA_964414685.1 uncultured Actinomycetota bacterium | reverse complement strand
TTATTTCGGGGAAGCTTTGACCTGGTGGGGTCTGTTCATAATAGCTCTATCTGTGCCATTCGGGTACATAGCAGCAATAAGCCCCATAACCATAACCCTTCTTCTCCTGTTTGTCTCAGGCATACCTCTTTTGGAGGAGAAATACAGGGATAACAGGCATTATCAGGAGTATGCGTCAGTTACCAGCAAGTTCTTCCCCCTGCCGCCTAAAAGGAAAAAAAGTTTGTAAATAGCAAATAGATGAACGGAGTTTTATGAAAGCAGGAAAGGTTTTGTCCCTGATGGGAGCCCTGGGCTTTGGAGGGCTTCTTGTCTATGGGCTTGCCACCAATACATTTATCAGTGAGGGAAGCATACTTCTGTCACTTCTCTGGGGGCAGATATCTCTTATAGATGTCTATATTATGTTTTTTATATTTGCCTTCTGGGTAATCTACAGGGAAAGGTCTGCCTGGATATCAGCCATATGGTTCATACTGATAATGCTGCTGGGAAGTTTTGCCGCCTGCCTCTACCTGTTTATTGCTTTCCAGGACAGCCGGGGCGACTGGAATAGGTTCTGGAAAGGAAAAAGGAGTGATATAAATGGCTGATATTGCAATAGTTACTGATAGTACTTCCGATATACCGGAAGAACTGAGAAAAAAATACAATATAAACATTATTCCCCTTACCATACATTTCGGACAGGAAGAATATGTGGATGACGGCAGCTCCCTTACAATGGAGGAGTTTTATCAAAAAATCAAGGATTCCCCCCATTTTCCCAAGACATCCCAGCCTTCACCCGGGAGTTTTATCCAGCTTTACAGGAAACTCCTCAAAGACCATAAAAGCATTATATCCATACATATAAGTGATAAGCTTTCGGGGACCATGGGTTCCGCCCTGCTTGCAGCCGAGGATATGAAAGGCGAGGATCTAACCGTGATAAACTCCAAAGCTGCACATGCCCCCCTGGGCCTTATAGTGTTAAGGGCAGCCAGGATGAATATTGGCGGAAGCTCCAAACAGGAGATCATAGAAGAAGCGGAAAGGATGATCAGGAAGGTTAAAGCCTTCATACTTCCCAGGACCCTGGAAAACCTGGTAAGAGGCGGCCGCATAGGAAAGGCCAGGAGCCTTCTGGCATCCATGCTTGATATAAAACCCATACTTACCCTTACAGAAGACGGTCATATCGGCATGTTCAAGACTGTCAGAAGCTGGAATAAAGCCAAAGCCGCTGCTATTGATTCCATAGGGGATCTCATTACTGGTAAAGGCCGCCTCACAGTATCAATATCTGATGCCAATGCTGCCGAAGACGTGGAAGAGGTAGAGAAAGAAATAAAGAAGCTGTATTCTCCGGAAGAGATCATGAAAGTAAAGATCGGGCCGGTAGTGGGGACCCATGTGGGCACCGGTATAGGCATCACCTTTTACGAAGAGCAAAGCTGATAGATCATTTACAAAATAATCACTGTTATGATAAAGTACATCCGTTCTGTCAATATCGTTTTTTTAGGATAAGCATATGGATATTCTAAAAACAGCGGCGGCACTTATTCTGTGCTACCTTGCAGGGGGAGTGCTTTTCTGCAATATAATCTCCCGGTCTGTAGGAAAAAAAGACCTGAGGGATATAGGAGATACTAATCCCGGGGGATGGAACCTTACATTCAATGTCTCAAAGTACTGGGGGATTCTGGGCATGTGGCTGGATGCCCTTAAAGGTTTTCTGTCATATTTCGGGCTGCTGCTGCTGACAAATTCAGAGTTTTTTGCCATTATAGGAGGCTGCCTGGCTGTGCTGGGACATACTTATTCTCCCTATTACAGGTTCAGGGGAGGCAAGGGTATCGGACCCACTTTCGGACTTTATTTCGGTATTAGCCTATGGTCGGTGCCTTTTTTTGGGATTGGTTTTGTAGGCGGGCTTTTCCTGATAAGAAATATGCTGTGGGGGGTCTTTTTTGGCATAATAACCCCCATGCTGTTTTTAATATTTTTCCTTGATTCGCCTGCCTACCTGGCGCTGCTCCTACTGATCCCCATAGTCATACCCAGATATTATAACTACTCTAAAAGCTTCAGGGAGAATTTCAGATTCCGGAAGGAAAAGAGCATAAAAGATCTTTTTACTCCCAGGATAAGGTAATGTTTTAAACAGGTCCGGCCGCGGTCTCATAAATATTCAAAAAAATATCCAAAAACTTGACAATTTTATATGATTAGTTAATATACTTATTAATTAAGATGCTTAATTAATTTAAATATAGCGAATAACCATTAAAAAGGCGGGTTAATATGAATAGTCCGGTCATAAAAAAGGCGGCGTTGCTTGCCCTGGCAATTGTATTTTGCTTAAGCTCCATGCTTCTGCTTTCCTGCGCATCAGGGGGAGGTTTTTTCGGAGAGGAAGAAGGGCAGCTGGAGACTTATGAGGCCAGGAGGGGAAGCATCATACAGACTGTATCAGCTTCGGGTAATATAGAATCCAGGTATAGCAACAATTATTCACTCAGGACTTCGGGAGAAGTGCTTAAGGTCCTGGAAGAAGGGGATAGCTTTTCCCTCGGTGATGTACTCATAGAACTCAGTTCACAGAGGAATCAATTGCTGGTGATGCAGGCGGAAGAAAATATCAGGGTGTCAGAGGTGTCCCTGGAACTGGCCCGGCTGAGCTACCAGCAGGCTCTGGATGCCAACCATGTAGCTGTACAGCTGGCAAAGACTAATACGGAGCAGGCTGAGCTGGCGGCTCAGAATGCATTCGAGTCTCTTGAGAGCGCAAACGGCATGGCTTCAAGATCAGTTGAGAGCGCCAGGATCGCCATGGAAAACTCAGAGGAGATCTATGATGTTGCCAAAGACAGCCTGGTGCTCACCGATGTCCAGAAAAAACAGTTTGAGACTAATATTGAATCCGCAGAAGCAGCTTATGAATCGGCAAAAGCCCAGGCAAAGTCATCACAGGTCTCTGCAGAGAGCGGATATGATCAGTCAGTATTAAGCCAGTCGACAACTTACTGGAGCAGTCTCTCCAGCACCCAGTCGGCTGAGACCCAGATTGCTGTCACAGCCAGGAATATTGAACAGGCAGAGGCACAGCTCAACCTGGCCCGGATAAACTATGAGATCATAGGACTTGACAGCGATGCCAATATAATATATGCACCTTATGACGGCATCGTGATGTCTTCAGTATATAAAGCCGGTGAATATGCCGGCCCGGGCATTCCGGCAATGGAGATCGCCAGCAGTGAGTTCGTTATAGTGTCTGATATAAACGAGACCGATATAATCAATATAAAAGCAGGACAGGAAGTAGATATAGTTCTTGATGCTTACTATCTGGAACAGCTGAAGGGCAATATACTTAAGATATCTCCTGTTCCTACCAATATAGGGGGGATCATCTCTTATAAGGTGACAGTCGATATCCAGCCCCGGGAAAAAGTCAGATTGCTGCCGGGACTCTCTGCCAGCCTGACCGTGACCACTTCGGATATCGAGGATATTCTTTATATACCCATAGAGGCAGTCAGCGAGCAGGAGGGTGTCCAGTCTGTAGATGTCCTGCTGGAAGACGGCAGCACCGAAAAGGCAGAAGTAGAGACAGGGATATTCAACTATGATTTTATCGAGATAAAATCGGGCCTTTCCGAAGGGGATATAGTAGTTATATCGGGCCTGGAATAATTATTTTTGCCGGAAAAAGTACAGGTGTCTAGATGAATGATAACAAGCTTATAATAAAGATAAGGCAAATGAAAAAGACCTACAGGATCGGAAGCATAAACGTTCCTGCATTAAAGGGCGTGGACCTGGATGTGACTGCCGGGGAATTTGCTTCCATAATGGGGCCGTCAGGTTCCGGCAAATCAACGCTTATGAATATCATCGGCGCCCTGGACATACCTACTACCGGAAGCTACCTGCTTGATGATGTGGATGTCAGCAGGCTAAATGACAATGAACTGGCAGCCATCAGGAATAAAAAAGTTGGATTTGTTTTCCAGACATATAACCTGCTCTCCCGGGCAGATGTCTTTGGCAATGTGGAACTTCCGCTTATATATACAAAGGACAGAGTCAGGAATAAAAAGGCAAGAATACTGGATGCCATAGAATCAGTCGGCCTTACCGCCTGGATAAAGCACAGGCCGAATGAACTTTCCGGCGGCCAGAAACAAAGGGTAGCCATAGCCAGGGCCCTGATAAACAATCCTTCCATCATACTGGCAGACGAGCCTACGGGAAACCTGGATTCCAGGACAGGCGAAGAGATAATGGGCATATTCCAGAGACTTAACCGGGAAGGAAAGAC
>CAYPXQ010000089.1:0-15319 GCA_964414685.1 uncultured Actinomycetota bacterium | reverse complement strand
CAGCGGAGACTGTATCAGTCCCGGCAGTTTCTTCATCGGCTGTTTCTGGGTCTGCAACAGTATCGGGAGCTTCTTCTTCCGCAGCTGCAGATACTTCTTCTATGGGGACATCTTCGCCCCTGTTTATGGCTTCCTGCGCCTTTGACCTGTACTCCTGCGCCAGGAGGTGCCTCTGGTTCAGGTTAAGTATGGCATTGAAGTGCTCAATAGCCTTGGTGTAGTGTTTTAACCTGTAATTTACCAGGCCCTGTTTAAACTCTTCATCTATCATCCCCATCTTATTGGTAACGCCATTACGGTTAAGCATCTCCAGAACATCATTTGCCGGCCTCAAATAATTATTGGTCTCATCAGTACCCATGGTGAGTATTCCCACTACCAGGCCATCATTGCTGAGTACCGGTCCTCCGCTGTTGCCCGGCCTGGCATCCCCCTGGATCTGCAGCACTTCCGTACCGCTAAGCATTATCCTTCCGCTTATATTTCCGCTGGTTATGGTAGGGCTTAAAACATTATTCTGGCCTATGTCAGATGTCCAGGGATAACCTATTATGGTCAGCTGGTCCTGTATCTCCACCATGGAAGAATCTCCTATTATCACTGAGGAAAGGGCTCTTCCCGTCTGGGGCTGTATCCTGATAAGAGCCAGGTCCCTTTGCTCCCAGCCGCTGTAATCAATAAGCTCAGCCCTTATAAAGGTATCTATGCTGGTGGGATCATCAGGTATCCCGGCATTAGCGGTATTGAACTGTACATATACTTCCAGGTCATAGTCGCCGCCGTCATATCCTTCCACCCTTGTATTCTCATAAGCCCAATTCCAATCTGCATCGGTCCAGTCATCAAGCCTACTTCCATATGTATCAATGAGATAGGTATAAATAAGATCATATTTAAATTCAGCAGCGCTGATCTCCACCATATGCCCGGCAGTCACGATGTGGCCGGTGTCTGGGTTTACACAGAAACCTGTCCCCACAAAAGCCCAGTAATAGGCATTGCTCCAGGTATTATCCCAGGGATCAAGCACATAGCCCCAGAAATATGAGGTTATAAAGCATACCGAGGGCTGGGTCAATAATACCTTGTCCTGCGAGGTAAGTTCATATGTATCCGGCTGCGCCGACAGTGTGCCTGTAAAACCAAGCATCAGCGCCAGGACCACCAGGAATACAGCCAGCTTCATGATTTTTCTTGCCATTATTTCTCCCTTTATATGATTAATATTATAGTGAACTTTATTTACGAGAATTATATTTATTTTTTTCTTAACCGTCAATGAAGATTAAAAATTTTCCTAATACTTATAAAAACAAATCCTTAAAAATATTTTTAAATATTTTTAACTGCTCTCCAGCACCTTCTTATAATAGTCTATATATTTATCTACTATCCGGCCGGTATTAAAATAACACGCCCTTTTCCTGGCAGCACGGCCCATATCCAGGCGCTTTTTACGGCCCGAAAGTATGGCAATGGCCCGCCTGCTCATCTTATCTATATCATCAGGGTCGCATATATATCCGCTTATACTGTCTTCCACTACTTCCGCCAGGCCTCCCTTTGATGTGCCTATCACCGGCACGCCGCAGCTCATGGCCTCCAGGGCAGACAGGCCGAAGCTCTCGCTTTTCGATGGAAGCATATACAGGTCGCTTATATTCAAAAGCGGTATCACATCATCCTGCCTTCCCAGAAATAATACTTTACTTTCAAGTTCCAGTCTCTCCACCATATTCCTTATCTTTGACATCTCGGGGCCGTCTCCGGCAAAGATAAGCCTGCTCTTTACCTTTTTACTTATATTACAGAATACCTTGATTATGCTGGTGATGTTCTTGACCGGACGGAAATTGGATATATGGGAGACAACCATCTCCCCTTCTTCCGCCAGTCCTGTATTTTTGCGCTTGCAGTCCTTCCTGTAGACACCGGTATCTACAAAGTTATAGATCACCTCCATATCCCTGCATATGCCAAAAGTCTCAAACGTAGTCTTCTTGAGGTAATCAGATACACAGGTCACCCCGTCACTTTGTTCGATGCTGAATTTTGTTATAGCGTGGAAAGACCGGTGGTTTCCCACCAGAGTGATATCCGTACCGTGCAGAGTAGTTATTATCTTTATCCTGTCTCTGCCCACTATCTGGCGGGCCAGGTATGCCGAAGCTGCATGCGGCATGGCATAGTGCACATGAAGAACATCAAGGTCTTCCGCCTTTATTATCTCAGCCATCTTGGCGCTCAGGGAAAGGCTGTAGGGCGGGTACTTAAACAGGGGGTATTCCAGCATCTCCACTTCATGAAAGCAGATATTCTTGTAATAATGATCCAGCCTGAACGGCATCTCGTAGCTTATAAAGTGTACGCAATGTCCTCTCCTGGCCAGTTCCATACCCAGTTCCGTAGCCACTACCCCGCTTCCTCCATAAGTTGGATAGCATGTGATCCCTATCTTCATTTTGCTTCATTCCTCCTGTCAGGAAGGTGTTTTCCTATAACCAAAGAATTCTATGGGGTCGTCTATCCTTATATTTCCTTCCATATAATAAGGTTCCCCGAACCGGGCTCCTATCTTAAGGCCCATGCACTGATGCCTGCTGTTTATGATATCAAAGAAGTGTTTGGAAGCTATATGGGTCATCGCCTTTTTTGCTGTATCGCTGTAAAACTGGGACTTATAGGCAGCCACCGCCTCCATCTTCCGGTCATAGTAATGGGAGATGTCGACTATAAAGCTGGGTTTGAACTCATCATGCAGCATATAACTCAATATGACCCGGGGTCTGTGAGACCTGGAACTGGTATTAAATTTTTCCAGGCCTGATATGAACAGCGAATCCTTTAATAATTTGTAGGAGTTCTCATGGTCCGGATGCCTGTCAGAATGATACGGGATAAGCACCAGTTCCGGCCTGTAACTTCTGACTTCTTCTATTATTTTTATACGGCTGGCCTTATCATTTACTATATTAGCATCTTCAAAGCCCAGGTTTTTCCTTATATCAAGCCCCAGTATACCGGAAGCTTTTTCTGTCTCGGCTTTTCGGGTCTTAAGATCGCCGTTTGTAGACAGTTCTGCCCTGGTAAGGTCGATTATGCCGGTACGGTAGCCTTTATGCTTCATCTTGAGGAGCAGGCCCCCGCAGCCCATATCGGCATCATCGGGATGGGGACTGAATGCTATAACGTCAATATTTCTATGTTTCATCTTTATCTTTTCCTTCGGGGTATATAAGTATATGGCCTTTTTTAAATGGCGCATATGACTTATAAAGTATGTTTATAATATCCATTCCGTACCTGCCTGTATAGTAGAATATGTTTACCTTTCTTTCCTGGAGGATTCCGTCCGGAAACAGGCGTGCATATATGATATCAATGCTTTTTACCAGCAGCTGGCTTTGTTTTTTAAGTGCCGAAAGCAGCTTTTGAGACAGCACTTTTATCTCTTTGCCCAGGTTCCTTCTTATGCGGTCAAAGGAACTAAGAGCGTCAAGTCCGTTTTTTTCTATCCTGTCCCTGGCATCATCTATGCTTGAAACAATACCCCTTTCCAGATCCTCTATTACCTTCTCCAGGTCTTTTCCCTGGCTGTCTTTGAGTATTTTTTTCACAGCATCCTGCCTGTCAAGGGCAAGCAGGTCTTTGCCTGTTTTTATCTTTTCCATATACCGGTATATCTTTTTTTCCATGATGGTAGCTGAAAACCTGGGATATATGACAGGCATATCTATGCCCTTCAGCCGGTAAACTCCTCCCAGCTGGGCAAAATAGCCTGTCTCTCCAGGGCCGCAGACAGTGGCTGCTACCGGAAATACAGTATCCTGTATAAGAGGTCTGAGCACCACATTCCAGCTGACAGAAGAAGGCTCGCTGCCAGCTATCTGCAAAAGGTCTTGCGCTGAATACTTGTCTTCCCTGTACACATACTTTCCCCCTGGCTCTATAGAGACTCTTGACCTGATGCCATCCCTGTTGATAAAGAAATCCAGGACATCCCGGTTGGGCTCAAGCTGTGCATGATAGCCTGCCCTTATAAGGCTTTTGCCTTTTTCCTGTATGCTTTTTTTTATCCCGGCATGGTTTTTAATGTCCCATTCCAGGAAACTTAGCCCCAGCCTCTTAATGCCTGCATCAGATGGGTCTATTATGACAGGTCCCCATTCAGAAAACAGCTTCAGTATAATATGGGAAAAGAGATCTGCCAGGCTTATGCTTTTATTATCTTTACCTGCAGCCATAAAATCCAGTGAACCCTGTAAAAACTTTTCCCACTCTCCTCCCTTCCCGGTGCCGGGAATGAGTATGCCCATCTTTTTGAGTACATCTTCATAATGGGAGATATCAAGGCGGACATGGGAAAGCCTGGTGCCGGGGCTGATGCCGGAAGTGTCAAGTATGATCTCATCAAATGTGTCGCCCGGCAGCCCCAGCCGGTCCGCCTGGTCAAGGCTGCTGTCATCAGAGGCATTCCAGAAACAGGGGATGACTTCCGTCCCGGTATTTTCCTGTATAAAACGGCTGAGTTTAAGGATGGTTATTATCTTGTATATTATAAACATGGGACCGGTAAAGAGTCCGGGCTGCTGGCCTCCTATTATCACTACAGAGTCCTTTTCCCTGAGCCCTGATATGTTCTCCATTGTCTTTTTCCCGGCTCCAAGCCTGCGGTTCATCTGTTCCAAAACGGGGACTGAGGCTTCCCGGTACCCCTGGTCATAGGTCATGCCTATTTTATGGATACGTTCTTTGAATGCTTCCAGGCTTCCATGGTCATAGCGGAAAAAACCTTTCAGCCGGCTGTATTCAAAAATATAATCATGGAACAGGCGGTTATAATAAAACCTGTCTCCCGGAATGACCTCCGTAGTAAGTCCATGGTCCAAGACTGCTCCTTAAAAAACCGATACCAAATAGACAGACCAGACTGTCTACATTTATTTTACTTAATATCATATAATTAGCCAAACAAAACACTTGGTACAGATGAATGCATTAAATCCCGCATTTAAAAGACATTTTGAAGAACCCCGGAATGCAGGTATCCCGGACTCATATAACTGCATTGGCAGAGACTCCAGCCTCAGGTCGGATGCCACAGTCATTTATTATGGTCTTATCGAGGATAGAAAGATAAAAGATATCGGTTTCCGGACCTTTGGCTGCTCTTATTCAATAGCAGCTTCCAGCTGCACTACTGTCCTGGTAAAAGGAAAAAGTATTGCTGATGCTTCCCGCATATGGGAAGAGGATATAGAGGGAGAACTGGGAATCTTTCCCGAAAACAGGAAAGATTCACTCAATGTAGCCCTGGGGGCATTCCATGCTATGCTTTCCTCATATATTGATAATATTTCATACGGTGCTATCTTACCTGGCGGCAGTACTGCCGCAGCTATGAGCGGGGGGCTGGACAGCTCCATGGCTGCCTCGCTGCTTGTCCATAAAGGCCTGCCGGTCACAGGGATAACCATGAAAGTCCTGCCCGATGATGAACTTCCCTTGGAAAAAAGGATCACTTCCTGGATGTCCATGGACATTTATTCTGCCCGCAGGGTATGCAGGGCCCTGGGAATACCACACTTTACAGTGGACCTTTCCCGGGAATTTGAAAAAAAGATAATAGGTCCTTTTTGCGCTGAATACCTCAAGGGGAGGACGCCAAATCCCTGCGTTGAATGCAATAGATCGATAAAATTCGGCACCCTGCTGGATGCCTGCAGAAAGCTGGGGGCAGGGACTATGGCTACCGGACATTACTGCAGAGTGGAAAAACCGTGTGAGAGCAGCAGCTTTATGGTCCGCAAAGGCAGGGACAGGTCCAAGGAGCAAAGCTATGTCTTCTGGCGGCTTTCCCAGTCCCAGCTGTCCCGCATAAGCACCCCCCTGGGGGAACTTACCAAGAAAGAAGTCAGGAATATGTCATCAGACTTTCTTCCCTTTCTGGAAAACAGGGATGAAAGCCAGGATATATGCTTCATTACCGGAGACCGTTACCATGGATTTCTGCAGAAAAGGATCAAGGAGACCGGCAGAGGCAGGATACTTGATACCCATGGAAGGGAAATAGGAGAACACAGGGGATTTCCTTATTATACCATAGGACAGAGGAAAGGGCTGGGCATAAGCCATCCCAGGCCGCTTTATGTAATAAAGATCATACCGGAAGAAAATATTATAGTAGCCGGGGAAAAAGAAGAACTTTTGCGGGACCGGGCAGCACTTACGGATGTAAATTTCATAGCCGGGTCACCCCCGGCAGATGAATTCAGGGCCCTGGTAAAGATAAGGTACAACTCGCCTGAAGAAGAGTCGGTCATAAAAGCGGGACCGCAAAATACCGCAAAAGTCTTTTTCAAAAAAAAGGTAAGCTCCGTGACGCCCGGACAATCTGCAGTCTTTTATGATGGAGACATACTCCTGGGAGGAGGTATCATAGACTCCTGATAAAGGCAGGACAGGCTGAGATACCCCAGATACCGGGACCGGTATGGGCTGCCATCACCGATGTCATCCTGGTCATGATCATATCCCTGGCTTTTATATCCCGGTCATCTTCTACCATATCTTTTAGCATTTCAGCCGGTCCTGCATCATTACCGTAACATATGCCTATAAGACAGTTTTCCATTCCCGAGGCAGCCATATCTTTCTTTATCAGGGCAAACAGGGCTTTTATGGAACTGTTCCTGTTCAGGCAGAACCTTTTCAAGCCCAGTCCTCCGCCTTCATTGAAACCTATGACCGCCTTAAGCGGCATCATTTTCCTGGCAAATCCGGCCAAAAATGGCGCCCTGCCCCCTCTTACCAAATATTCAAAATTATCAAAAGTAGCATAGAAATAGCTGTACTTCCTTATATCATCAAGCATGTTTTCTATGGTTTCCGGAGAATCTTTCCTTTTTGCCGCTGCCGCCGCTGCCAGTGCCATGAAACCTTCCCCGATGGCGGCCATCCTGGTATCTATTATTTTTACATTGATCCCCTCAAGGGAATGTGCTGCCGCGCCGGCAGAATTTACGGTTCCTGACAGGGCAGAACTTATGTGGATCGAATATATGATATCAGGACAGGCCTTTTCCTGTATGTCCCGGTAGACTTCAATAAAATCCATGACTGATGGCGTGGAGGACTTTATCCTGCTTCCTGAAAGAAGCAGGTCATAGACCTTTTCCGGGCTTATCTCAATATTTTCCTTATATAGTGTGCCGTCTACGCTTACATACAACGGTATGACCCTGATATCATATTTCGCAACCAGTTCCGGAGGTATATTTGCCACCGAATCAGTCACTACCGCAACTTTTACAGCTTTTATTGCCGTCAAAGTCCTTCTCCTGTCTTTCCATTGCCCCGGGTTTTACCGTTTTTCCTTCATCCATGCCGGCCTGTGCCAGATGGGAAATCCTTGTATTTCATTATTCTATCACAATATAGTCTCATTTATCCCCCGAAATTCCAAATTTGACAGTTTCGCCGTTTTTTGATATAGTATATCTTACCTTAAGACAGGAGGTAAATTTTTAAAAAGAGCCAGAAGAGGACTTGTGAAAGCAGGTAAACAGTATGGCAGTATTTAAAAAGACCTTAGAAAAGTTTTAAGGAAGAGACCCCAGGATGTTGACTAGCCTAAGGCGTGAGCTAAGGCAAAAGATAACCCGGGGTTTTCTTTTTGCCAAAAAAACTTTAAAATCATAAAAATATTATTTTGTGACCACTTAGGAAGGACGATATGGCTCATCCAGGTTTTGCATTTTTCCAGGGCAGGATAGTACCCATAGATGAAGCAAAGATAGATATAAGGACCAATACTCTCCAGTACGGGACAGGTATTTTTGAAGGCATAAGGAGCTACTGGGACCAGGATAAGGGGACCAGTTTTGTTTTCAGGATGCGGGAGCATTATGAAAGACTTATATCAAATTCGAAAATACTTATGATAGAAGTAAAATACTCGGTAGATGAACTCTGTGATATAACCCTGGAACTTTTAAGAAAGGAAGACTATGCCGAAGATGCATATGTCAGGCCCTTTACCTATAACAGCGGTCTCAATATAGGTCCCAAGCTATTAGGAAATGAGCAGGATCTTTTCATATATTCCATCCCTATGGGCATGTATCTGGATACAGACAAAGCCATAGATGTTTGCATATCCTCCTGGGACAGGGTACCTGACAATGCAATACCCCCCAGGGCCAAGATATCGGGGTCGTATGTAAATGCCGCACTCCAGAAGACGGAAGCCATACTTAACGGCTATGATGAAGCCCTGGTGCTTTCCATGGACGGCAGGCATGTAAGCGAGGGCAGCGCCATGAACCTTTTTATGGTAAGAAGCGGCAGGCTTATAACCCCTCCCCAGACCAATGACATACTTGAGGGCATAACCAGGAATACGGTCATGGAACTGGCCCGGAAAATGGAAGGGATAGAGACCCTGGAAAGGCTTATAGACCGCACTGAGCTTTATATAGCAGACGAACTTTTCTTCTGCGGAACCGGCGCCCAGATATCCCCTATCGGCTCTGTTGACAAAAGAAAGATCGGAAACGGCGATATGGGTCCGGTGACTAAAAAACTGCAGAAGCTTTATTTCGATGTGGTAAAAAACAGGATGGATGAGTTCGGACACTGGTGCACCAGGGTCATGTGATCCGTCACAGGCTGCTTCTGCACAGATGCCTGTAAGAGCATCTCCTGCAGTCCCTGCCTTCCAAAGGTTCAAACTGGTGCCTGCTGATACTGTCTATGGCATCTGTCAATATCCTAATATCGCTCTTTATATCCCTGCTTTTCCCCTGCACGGTTATTATCTTTCCGTCACCAAGGAATAATATGCTTCCCATGGTATGGCCCGGGGCAATCCCAAGTATATCGCATACGGCAGCCATATATACTGAGAGCTGCAGGCGGTATCTCCGGGAAAGGCTATTACCCCTGTATCTCCCCGTCTTATAATCTATTATCTCCGCTTTTTCGCCGTTAAGGTCCAGGCGGTCCAGCTTGCCGGTTATAAAGCGGTCCCGGGTCCTGTAATAAAACAGTCTCTCCAGGAAAAGCTCCCCGGGCCTGCCGGGACTTATCCCGGCCAGCCTGCTGTCCAGGAAAGCTTCAATAAAAAGCCTTATCTTTTTATCTGCTCCTGCCAGGATACGGTTTTTTTCTGCGGGATACTTCCTGTACCGCAGCCTGCTTATATCCTCTATATATTTGTGGACCTTTTCCCCGGTCTCCATGGCTTCATATTTTCCGGGTATGGAATGGACATATCTCCACTTGTACATGACAGGACATTCCAGGTAGTCAAGAAGAGGCGTAAGCGGGTATATGGATCCCTTCTTCCCGCTGCCGGTTCTTGTCCCGCCTGCTGGGGAAGATTCTCTCAAGGGCGCCGGCATTTGCCCCGGTTCTTTCCTGCCGATATTTTCTACCGGAGACCTCTCCCGGTCCAGTTGTAAGCCGCTTTTCCTGACGGAAAACATCCTCACCTCTTCTGCCAGCCTGTCCTCTGTCTTTTTCCAGTCATAGACTGTCCTGTCTGCCGCCTTCCGGACTGTCTCCTTGCCTTTACAGCCAAAATATTTTTCTTTCCCGATATCATGCCGATCCAGGCATCCGGCCCCCATCTCGCTGAGGAAGGCTGCCTCTTCTTCTCCCAGGGGTATTATGCGGGAGCTTCCTGCCGCCAGTTCAATGAAAAAGGGGGCTATATCCCGGGGCTTTTTTCCTTCATCATCCAGGTCCTCCTGGCTCCCGTAGCGGCTGTGGGAAAAAAGCAGTATGCTTTTGGCCCGGCTGCAGGCCACATAGAATATCCTTCTTTCCTCCTCTTGTCTTTCCTGCCTTCGGGCAGCGGCGAATTTCCCCGCACTGGAAAAATCTTTTTTCTCCTGCCACAGGGGGCTGTCTTTCCTTAATACCGAAGGGATGACAAAACGCTGCCCGGGTCCTGACCTTCCCAGATAATGGTCTTTCCACAGCATAGGCAGGATGACCGCCTTGAATTCCAGGCCCTTGGCGGCATGGATGCTCATAAGTTTTACGGCATTGTCCCCAGTTATCTCCAGCGTATCAGGGTCGTCTCCGGTTACAGCCACATCCCTTATATAAGTAATAAAGCTGTCAATTATATTGTCGCCGGAACTTTTTTTAAAATCTGCCGCTATCCTGATAAGGTTTTCCACATTTCTCATCCTGGACCGGTATACCGGGCCCAGACCGGACCTGAGTTCCTGCAAAAGGCCTGAGTCCTCAAATATCAGGCTTATAAGCTCCTTAAGGTCCAGCATACCTGATCTTTTTATATAAAGAAGAAGGCTGGCTAAAAATGATCCAAGTCTTTCTTTTGCTTCCGGGCTGAGATACCGGTTAGCGCGGCAGTCCCTTATGCCGCCTACCAGATCTGTCCTGCTGCCGTCTCCGCGGCTTTTCTTAAGGAAGAACATATCCCTGTCCCCTATTTTGTACCTGTCAGACTTTAAGATATAAGCCATGGATATCTCATCGGTGATATCGTCTATTATCCTGAGCCAGGAGATTATAAACAGTATTTCCGGCTCATAATAAAAATTCCTGTTTCCTACCAGTTCATACCTTATGCCGCGGGCTTTTAGCGACTCCGCTATCTCCTGGAACCTTTTTACCCGGGACAGCACGGCAATGTCCCCTGGCTTCAGCCCCTTATTGTATATAAGGTCTTCGATATAACCTGATATCGATACTGCTTCCTCTTCCAGTGTCCGGTCCAGGTTAAAGAATATCCTGGATTCCTTACTCTTATCCCCGGCAGTGACCTTTTTGTCAAAGCGATTCCGGTTTTGCCTTATCACGCTGTGTGTGGACTCAATAATTCCGGCTCCCGACCTGAAGTTTACCGAAAGAAAATGATCGCTTACCTTCTGGCCTCCAAAACATTCCCACTGTCCGAAGTCAAGTATATTATTGACACAGGCGCCCCTGAAGGAATATATGCCCTGGTCATCATCCCCTACTATCATCATCCTGTTATAGCCTTTTTTATAAAGCCGGGTAAGGAACCTTGCCTGGGCCACATTGGTATCCTGGAACTCGTCAATAAGTATATACCGGTACTTCTGGCTGTATTTCTCCCTTATGGCCTTCCTATGTCCAAACAGCATATAGGGCAGGAATACCTGGTCAGAATAATCTATCATATTGTTTTGTCTTTTTACTGCTTCATATCTCCTGTAGACCTCGACCAGCTTTTCTGCCGCAAGGGCCGTTTCCTCCTCCTCTCTTCTCAGTGCTTTGCTTCTGTAGCTTTCCAGTATTATGCGCCTGTTATCAAGATATTTTTCAAGCTCTTTGACTGATATGAGGTTGTTCTTCATATCCTCTATAAAGGAAAGAAGGTCCTGCAGGAATTTTCCCGTATCTCTTCCTATCTTTACTCCCGAAAGGTCCAGTTCGCTGAATACCTGGTATAATACCTGCCAGGACTGTCTGCCGGTTATGAGCCGGAAATCTTTTCCCAGTCCCAGTTCAAAACTGTTCTGGTATATGATCTCATTGCCGAATGAATTAAAAGTATACATATCAAGATCAAGGTCTTTTTTCTCTGTAAGCCTCCTGACTCTCTGGCGCATATTCTCAGCCGCATTTATGGTAAATGTAAGAGCCAGGATCTCTTCCGGACGGCACCACCCGCTTTCCAGGGCACGGATGATGCTCCTGGTAAGGACCCATGTCTTTCCGGAGCCGGCACAGGCTATCACCCGCTTCAGCGGGGCATCGCTTTCTATCACTTCTATCTGCTGTCTGGTAGCCTTTATCATATCTTAAGGTCAGGTCTGGGGCATAATATTTTAAAGTCACACAGGCTGCAGGACCTGTAACTGGCTGGCTTTGGTTCAAATCTTTCATTCTTTATCCCTGATATCATGTTTAAAAGCTTTTCTATCAGCGCTTCCCGGTCATAATATTCAGGGGGAAGGAAAAACTCTGCTTTTTTTTCTGCACCCAGGCTTATATATTTCATGCTTATGCCTTTTGACCCGGTCTTCTTAAGCCTTTTGTCTTCATCCATAGCCAGGCGGTATATCTTTAGCTGTATCTCGTCTTTAAGGTCGCGGGGGCTGTACAGCTTAGACCCTGATTTGAAATCTACCAGCTCCACAGTATCGCCAGGTTCTATATTTATCTGGTCTATGCGGCCCCTCATCTCATTACCCTTAAGGTCAAAACTGAAATCTGTCTCCATGCTTGAAAGCCGCGGGTCGCGGGGGAGATATTCCCTGCGGTACCTCTCAAGATCGGAAAAGGCTTTTTCCGTCATCTCTTTTTCCTGCGGATAAAATTCGAACTCCATGTCCTTCATCACATTGCCTGTTATATTTTCCAGTCTTTCCCGGCTGAGATCATCCTGTCCGTCTTCAAAGAACCTGCGCAGTATCTCATGGTAGGCCCTGCCCATTATGAAGTTTAGCCCCTCCCCGGCCCTTATGCCAAAATAATGCTGTATCTTGTATTTGAAGGGACAGTCCCTGTAGGTGTCAAGAGCAGTAGATGAAAAAGAGCGTCCGGACTTTTCAAAAGCCGGATTCCTATTATCCGTAAACCTGCTGTGGCTCCACCATCTGTCCGGGGGATAGGCCGAGCTTAGCCTGCTGATATAACTCTCCATCTTTTTATGGTCCGTTTTCAGGCCTGATCCCCGCCGGTACAGTCCCACCAGCGCCTTTTTCTTTACCATCCAGTCTGACTCTCTGCCTCCGGCTCCCGGCAGCTTTTCCTCCCGGGGGCCTGTTTTTGCGCCTTCCATCTCCTCCGTAATGCTTTTTTTCAGCCTCTCAAAGAAGACCGAAGATGCCCTGGCCCTGCAGGATGTGACATAAAGGTAGCTTTTTGCCCTGGTAATACCATTATAGAAAAGTCTCTCCTCCCCTTTCATATGTTCTTCCTTGAGTGCCGTACGGCCTGTCTTCTTTCCCGGGACTATGTCCCTGAAGAACTGGACATCAAATACCTGGTTGTTCTTGAATCTTGAAGGCAGATAATCATGATTTAAAAAAGGGATAAAAACAGCTTCGAACTCAAGGCCTTTGCACTGGTGGAAACTCATTATATTTACCATGCCCGGCTGGACCAGTTCTTCAGTGCTTTCTTCCGCTTCCTCCAGGAACTGGTTTGCCTCCAGATTTTCCAGGAAAGCAAGGTATGACCCTATATCAGTACGGCCAGACCCCCGCACATATGCGGCCACACTCCTGAGATAGTCGCCGATGCTTATGGATACTGCCTGGCTGCCGGGGTCACATTCGGCATCGTCCTCCAGGAATTTAAAAAGCCCCACCAGGGGATCATTCAGTAGATCCTGTAGAAAATCCAGTATATTGCTGCCGGCCATGGCTGAACAATAGCGGCGGATACATCCTATCACCCTGGAAAGTTCTTCCCTGCAGGCATCCCGGGCTGCATCACCATTATCCTCCCTGTCCAGGTATTCTTCAATATATGACCAGAAACTCCCGGTTTTTTTCTTGCCCTGTTTCCTGTATCCGGACTTGAGCCGGGCAAAAAAAACCGGGTCTATGCCTGCCGCATGGAAAAGCAGGATATTTTCCAGAAGTCCCCCTGCCGGCACCATATCTTTTTCTGCTGTATCGCCAGCCAGCATATATGTCAGTCTTAGAAAATCTATTATATATGACACATACCTGTTATCCATGAGACTCCTGGAGCTCCTCCTTATAAAAGGTATGCCGTTTCCGGATAGTGCATCCTCTACCAGGTGGGTCTCATATCCCAGGCCTTTTACCAGGACCGCCATATCTTCCAGCCTTATCCCGCAGGACCGGCTCAGTTCCTGTATCTTGCAGCATATATGGGCTGTCTCCTCCATGGCTGTAGAAAAGCTCTTTATTTCTATATCTCCCCTGTCATCATCTGCTATGTATGGATGGTCTTCTCCGGGCATCCTTTCTTTGCTGCGGCTTATGATGTCCCGGGATAGCTTGATGATCCCGGGGCTGTTCCTGTAATTTTTATCCAGGTAAAATACTTTGCCCTGCTGCTTGAGCCTGGTATAAAGCTGATTGAAATTATCAGTTACCGACCCCCTGAACCCATATATGGCCTGGTCCCCATTTCCAAAAAAGATGCAGTTATTATTGCTTATGCCGGATATAATGCGGTACTGGGCGGTATTGGTCTCCTGGAACTCATCCACGATTATATACCTGAATTTATCCCTGGCATATCTTTTTACCCCGGGATCATCTTCCAGAAGCCTTGCCGTTTTTTGGAGAAGAAAGCCGTAGTTATATTTGCCGCTGTCTTCGATCCGGCGGCTGTACCTGGAATATATGCCTGAAAGTTCTGCCAGCAGCGGCTGCTTTGCCGGGATGAACTTGCCCAGAAGATCTGCTGGCTTAATAAGGTTTTCCTGGGCTCTGAGTATAAAGTCGAATACTTCCTGGAGATAGCTTCCCGCCACATGAGGACCAGACCCCATATACCTGCATGAATGCGGATAATCTTTTTTTTCAAGCTCCTTTACCACCCCTGTAAGCATATCCCACTGTTCTACCGAATTGAGCACTTCTATTTTCTTTTCCGGGCCAGGCCCTATACTGTCTCTATTACCATATTCTTCCAGGCGGTTCCATTCCAGTATATCGGTGCAAAATGAATAAAAAGTCTCTATGGGTATCTCCCACAGGCTTTTTCCCACGGCTTCTGCAGTCTTCTGGCGGAGTATCTTGGACCATCTCCGGTTAAATGTAAGTATCAGGACCTGCCTGGGATCTATGCCTTTTTTAAGGATGAGGTAGGCTGCAAGCTGTATGAGTGTATGGGTCTTCCCTGAACCCGGGGGGCCGGTTACAAGGATGCTGCCTTTATTCGGGACCAGTTTTTGCAGGTCTTCTTTGCTTAAAGTCATTTAGCATTTATCTGTCTTAATTCTATCAATATTTCCTTAAGCAGGGTCAGCTCCAGCCGCCTGTAATCTATATCGCTGGAAAGTTTGGCCCATTTCCTGGGATTATCTTCAGGTATGTATTTTTCAAGTTCTGTAAGTATGTCAGCCATATTCAAAAATCTCCTTTTAATCCATAAATATGATCCTGCCGGATCAGGGTCAGCATACCTGGAGCCGATGGGATAGACTTCCCGGCCTGCTTCTATCACCTTTTTTTATGCAATGGTATAATTTTCTTTGCAGTAAACTTTTTTCCAGCATGCCATAAACTGAAATTGGAGCGGGCTACGGGAATCGAACCCGCCTCTTGAGCTTGGGAAGCTCATATACTACCAATGTACTAAGCCCGCTTTTTTACAAAAACTTTAAAGA
>CAYPXQ010000088.1:0-2449 GCA_964414685.1 uncultured Actinomycetota bacterium | reverse complement strand
TTGAAATAAAGTATAACGGGACCATTCTTAACCTCCTATCCTTATTCTTGCATCTCCTGCAATGGAGCCTTCTCCCTGGCTTTTTACAAATAATGGATTTATATCCATTTCCATTATCTCCGGAAAATCGGTCACCAGCTGCGATACCCTTAAGATGACATCTACTATACTGTCAATATCCGAAGATTTCTCACCCCTGGTTCCCTTAAGAAGGCTGATAGTCTTTATCTCTGATATCATCTCCCTGGCCATCCTTTCGCTTATAGGCGCTATCCTGAAAGACACGTCCTTCAGTACTTCTACATATATGCCTCCCAGACCGAACATAACCATGGGGCCGAACTGGGGATCATCGCTGATGCCGATTATGGTCTCTTTCTTGTCCTGGACCATTTCCTGAACCAGTATGCCTGAGATATTAGCCTGGGGCATATACCTCTTTACGCTGAACAGGATATCGTCATAACTGTCTTCCAGCTCCTTTTCATTCTCTATACCTACTTTTATACCACCGACATCAGTTTTATGCAAAATATTTGGCGACACTATTTTGAGCACCAGCGGATATCCTATGTCTTTTGCCATTTTTTTGGCTTCACCTATGTCTCTGGCCAGTCTGGCCCTGGGAAGGGGTATTCCATATGCCTCCAGGATCTTCCTGGCTTCCAGTTCCCCCAGCTCCAGCCTTCCTTCGCCCCTGCAGCAGTCAAATACTTCTTTTACCTTTTCCTCGTCTACGTCAAACTCCTGTATGGCATGGGGCTTTTCATTCTTCCATTCAAACTGCTGGACCATCACCTTGAGTGTCTTTACTGCCGATTCGGGTATGTCAAAATTCGGAATATTTTTTTTAGTGAGGTAGCTTATCCCTTTTTTTACCTCTCCGCCTCCCATAAAGCTGGTGAGTACCGGCACTTTTCTGTTGGATCTCTCCATCACCTTCACTATGGAACCGGCTGTTTCCACATCCTGGGTCATGGCCTGGGGAGTAAGAAGTATTATAACAGCATCCACATTCCTGTCAGCCGATACTATTTCCAGCGTCTTTTCGTATCTGTCTGCCAGGGCATCTCCCAGGACATCCACCGGATTATATATATTTGCAGCTTCCGGCAGAAAGCTTTTCAGGCTGTCGATGGTAGCGTTGGTAAAGGATGCCAGTCTTATCCCATTATTCTCACAGGCATCAGTTGCCATGATACCGGGACCCCCGGCATTGGTTATTATTGCCACATTCCTGCCTGCGGGGAGCGGCTGGTATGAAAAAGCCCTGCCATAATCAAACAGCTCCATTATGGAATCTGCCCTTATTATGCCCGCCTGCTTGAAAGCTGCATCATAAGCTTTGCTGGAGCCGGCCAGTGTTCCCGTATGGGAAGATACTGCCCTGGCGCCGGCATCGGTATTACCTGACTTTATTATGATGATGGGTTTTTTCTTTGATACCTTGGAAGATATCCTTATGAAATCCCTGCCGTCAGTCACACCTTCCACATAAGCTGTTATGACATCGGTGTTGGGGTCCTGACTCCAGGACTGGAAAAGGTCGTTTTCTGATATATCGGCTTTATTACCAAGTGATACCACCTTGGAAAAACCTATTTTGGAAGTCCTGGCCCAGTCAAGGACAGCTGTAAGCAGGGCGCCCGACTGCGAGATGAAGCTAATCCTGCCCTTTGAAGGAGTGTGGGCGGAAAAGGATGCATTTATGGGGCAGTGGGCGTCTATGATGCCCAGGCAGTTAGGCCCCAGTATCCTTATGCCGTAATCCCTTGCCTTCTCAATCAGCCTTTTTTCCCTCTTGGCTCCCTTTACCCCGGTCTCCTTGAACCCTGCTGAGATTATTATGGCAAATTTTATTCCTTTTTGGGAACATTCTTCCAGCACCCTGGATATATATTGTGCCGGTATGACTATCACCGCCAGCTGGATATCCTGGGGCACGTCCAATATGGACCGGTAGCATTTATGCCCGTTTACTTCATCAGCCTTGGGATTTATGGGAAATACCTTCCCCTTGAAACCGGAATCGATAATATTATCAAAGATGATGCGCCCTACTTTTCCCTTTTCCCTGGCAGCTCCTACAACTGCCACCGAATCAGGACAGAAAAATTGTTCAAAACTCAATGCTGTACCCCCGGATTGGATCAAATACTCAATTTATTTGCTGGCTGCCTTATCTTCTGTTTTTTCCCGGGCATCCTTCCTGGTCTTACTATCTTCCTTTTTTGACAATACATCAGTATTCTTATAGTAGCCACACTCGCTGCATACATGATGCGCAATTTTTTTGCTGTGGCACCGGGGACATTCTACAATATTCAATAGTTTTACAACGTCATGGGTACGCCTTTTATTCCTGTTGGTCCTTGAGGTCTTTCTCTTTGGAACAGCCACTTCGCCCTTCCTTCCTGTATTTTGTTACAAACCTGTTATAAATAGAAGC
>CAYPXQ010000087.1:0-12899 GCA_964414685.1 uncultured Actinomycetota bacterium | reverse complement strand
GTTTTCCAGGATAGCAATGGTGGATTATTCGCTGAACAATCTCAGGAATGCCAGGATGAGAGTAAACAAATTCCTTGCCGGAGCCAATGTCAGGATACCAAAGGTAATATATATTGCCGCAGATGCATCCAGGCTGCCGTTCAGGAAAAGTTCGGCAGATACCATACTTACGGTAAGGGTAATACACCACCTGACAGATCCCGGAAAGTATTTTGATGAAGTAGACAGGATACTTAAGGCCGGGGGCCTTTACCTGCTTGAATTTGCCAATAAACGAAACCTTAAGAATATAATCAAGTTTTTCCTGGGAAGGATGAAGCTCTCGCCCTTCAGCGCTGTACCATTACAGGTGGGTGAGACTATAAGGAACTATCATCCAAAAGATATTTATTGCCAGCTGACTGATAGAAAAATAGATATTGAAAAAATAATAAGCGTATCCAACTACAGGGCTGGCTTCCTTAAGAGATTATTCGGCAGCAGGCTGCTATTATTGGAAGGTATGTACCAGGCTCTGCTCCCCTATATCACACTGGGTCCCAGCGTATTTATAAAGGGGCGGCGGCATCTGCAAGGTAAAAATGAGACGGGTGCAGGCACCACTATACCGTCAGGAGATCCAGCCTTGTCGCATTTTATGGATATCCTTATTTGCCCCGGCTGCGGCAGCCAGAAATTTGATCCGGGAAAAGATGAGATTATCTGCAAGGACTGCGGCAGGACCTACCAGCACCAGAGATCGATAATAGATCTCAGACTTTAAAAATACCTGTGCATTTGCTTAAATATATCATCCACATCATTCTTGTAAAACTAGTAACAACCTGTTACAATTGTGTAACAAAGTTTCATAGCATAAATATGGATTTATTATTATAGAAATCAAGGATCTAGAATTGGATACAGCCATGATAGAGAAAGTTTACTCCGAGGGTGTCATCTCCAGATTGTCCCAATACCTGAAATGCATTGTGCAGCTCAAGGAAACAGGAAAAAGGACAGTCACTTCCCGGGAGATCAGTGAAAGCACTTCCGTCAATAGCGCTGAAGTAAGGAGGGACCTTATCTATTTCGGCATAAAGGGAAAAAGGGGAGTAGGCTTCCATATAGATGACCTTATAACGGCTTTCAATAAGATACTTGGTTATGACCGTATCGTAAATATAGCTCTTATTGGAGCGGGAAACCTGGGCAAGGCAATATTGAATTACAAGATGCTGGACCGGTTCGGCTTCAAGATTGAAAATGTATTCGATAATGACGCTTCAAAGATAGGAAAGACTATTTCCGGCCGCGTGATAAAGGATATAAAAGAGGTAAAAGAGGTCATCAGGGAAACAGGTATGGAAATAGCCATAATAGCAGTACCTCCGGTTGAAGCCCAAAAGGTGGCAAACTACCTGGTCAGGGCGGGAATAAAAGTCATTATGAATTATACTTCGGTGCCCATAAAAGTCCCCGGAAAAGTAAAGATACAGACCACTGACCCTATTGAAAAATTGCTCCACACTCTGTATTATTTGTCTCATACCGGATATGCGGAATATAAATGACTTCTAGTTTAAGACCTTAAAACATGAACAGGACCAGGGGCTGCTTTATTACTATCATAAGTATTTTCACCTTGATATGCTTTGTGCTTTTGTGTGTCTTTCTTTTTAAGAACAGTTCCGGCGGCCAGGACCCTATGGCATCAGGCCCTGCCGGGCTTTTTGCTGCTAAGGACCTGCTCTTTTTGGGGCTGGATGAAAGGGAAGACAGCAATGACTTTACAGGCAGGACCGATACCATAATAATATTTCATATATCTGGCGGCCAGGGCAAAAACGCCCTTATATCCATACCCCGTGATACCAGGGTAGATCTTGAGGGAAAAGGCTGGAACAAAATAAATGCTGCCTATGTATACGGCGGTGTGGATATGACAAAATATGAGATCAAGGAGCTCACCGGCATAGATATCGACAGGACCATGGTGCTGAACTTTAACGGCTTCAAAAGGGTGGTAGACATCCTGGGAGGAGTATGGATAACTGTAGACGAGCCCCTTCACGACCCTCTTTCGGGAGCTGATTTCGAACCTGGACGGTACCTGATGGACGGTGAAATGGCCCTTTCATTTGCCAGGTGCAGGTCGACAGCCAGGGCAGACCTGG
This sequence comes from uncultured Actinomycetota bacterium, assembly GCA_964414685.1. GTDB lineage: Bacteria > Actinomycetota > Humimicrobiia > Humimicrobiales > Humimicrobiaceae > M55B120. Next base: position 10,743 of record CAYPXQ010000087.1, on the reverse strand, counting down.
ATAGAATGGACCGCCAGCAGTATCTTCTTAACGAGCTTATCAGTCAGAAAGCAGACCTGGCCACCATCTCAAAAATACTTAATCCATTTAATGATGCTTCTGATATATTCAAAGTCCTTAAAGAGGAGACCAGGTCGGATTTTAACATATGGGATTTTTGTTCAATTGGTTTTATGTTATTATTTTCCAGTAAGGATATTGAAAGGGTTACCATACCTGTTACAGGCGCCACTATTGATGGCATCAGCTATCTTCTGGCAGATGAGGAAGAGGTAAGGCAGTTCCTTTCGGATTATTTAAAATAATTACTGTAATATATCTGATATACACAAGGAGATTTTATCGATGAAGGAAAAGGCGGTTTGAATGCCCGAAGGAATAGACCTCAGCATAGCCAATCTGTCATGCCTTACCCAGAAGGATGAATTCCTGCTGCAGTTATCTGCTCCCTCAAGGACAATAACCAGGTTTATAGAGGAAGAGATCCCCAATAGCCAGAGGAGCTGGCTGGCAGACCTTAAGAGCTGGAGGATCAAGATCAAATGGCTTCTTAAGATAAGCGAATTATGCCTGGAAAACTATGACCAGGTATTTTTTGATTGCGGTGATGAATTGCTGGACCTTAATGATGCGGAAAACTATCAGTCATTCAGGGAAAAAATAATCGAAGAACTGACATAAAACTGCCTGATGATATTCTAATGCTGCTCTGCAGCCGGTTTTCAGGCTGTTTGCAAGTTACCCTATAGGATTTTTTTATTTTACTAAATCGCTGGTCTGGAAGGAGAAGCATGATCCCGAGATATACAACCAGGGAAATGGGCAGGATATGGAGTGATGAGAATAAGTTCGCCAAATGGCTGGAAGTAGAGAAGGCGGTGGCTGCAGCCCAGGCAGAAATGGGCATGATACCAGTACAGGCTGCCAGTGACATAAATGAAAGATCTAAGTTTGACATAAAAAAGATCGAAGAGATCGAAGCAGAGACTCATCATGATGTCATAGCATTCCTTACTGATGTATCCAGTCATCTGGGGGATTCATCAAAATATCTCCACTATGGGCTGACTTCTTCTGATGTGGGGGACACGGCATTGTCACTGCAGATACTGGACTCCATAGGCATAATCCAGAAAAAGATGGAAAGCTTTAAGGAGCTTCTCAAAAAAAAGGCAATAGAACATGCCCGGACAGTGATGGTGGGGAGGACCCACGGCATACACGCAGAACCGGTTACTCTGGGACTGAAGTTTGCTATGTATGCTTTTGAGATGAAGCGCAACCTGGAAAGGCTTGAGCAGGCCAGGGAGAATATAGGTTATGGAAAGATCTCCGGCGCAGTGGGAACATATGCCAATTCAGATCCCCTTATTGAGGAAAAGACATGCAGATTACTGGGGCTTAAGCCGGCTCCGGTATCAACCCAGATAATCCAGAGAGACAGGCATGCACAGCTGATATCAGTATTGGCCATTGCCGGCGCCACCCTGGAAAAACTGGCCCTGGAGGTAAGGAACCTTCAGAGGACGGATGTGAAAGAAGTGGAGGAACCCTTTGCCAAAGGACAGAAAGGGTCTTCGGCCATGCCCCATAAGAAAAATCCTATCCTGTGCGAGAGAATATGCGGTCTGGTCAGGGTACTAAGGGCAAATACAGTTACCGCCATGGAGAATATCGCTCTGTGGCATGAAAGGGATATATCCCATTCTTCTGCGGAAAGAGTCATCTTGCCTGACAGTTTTAGCCTTCTGGACTACCTGCTGGACAAGGCATATTTTGTAGTGGACGGCCTGGTGGTCATGAAGGACAATATGAAGCGAAACCTTATGAAATACGGCGGCCTGATATTCTCCCAGAGAGTGCTGCTGGCGCTTATTGACAAAGGCATGGACAGGGATGATGCCTACCTGATAGTCCAGTCCAATGCTCACAGGGCCTGGAATGAAGAAGGAAGCTTCAGGGAAAATATTACTTCTGACAAAAAAGTGAGAGAGCTTTTTAAACAGGATGAACTAGATAAGCTTTTTGATTACAACTATCACTTAAGGTTTGTAGATGACATAATAAAGAGGCTTGATACTGTTTAATATGAATGACCTTAATCTGAAGGGAAAAATATAGTGCTGCATTACTACCGGGCTGTAGATGACAACCAGGAATACTGTTTTTATATCGAGACTATCCGTGCACTGGATGAGGATGAACAGAGAATAATTAAATGGCTTCTTTCCCAGACCTTCCAGCCCCATATGTTTTCAGGAGAAACCCTGCTTTCAGGCGGGGATATAGTGGAACTGGGCCCTCGTATGGATTTCGAGACAGCTTATTCCACCAATGCTGCAGCCATTTGCAATTCATGCGGGATCGCCAGTATAACCAGGCTGGAAAGGTCCAGGCGCTATATAGTGCCTGGAGACAAAGACAGGCAGGCATTTATCCGGGAGCGGCATGACCGCATGACGGAGTGCGTCTATCCGGAGCCTATTTTCAGTTTCAGCACCGGCATAAAACCGGAGAAGATGTTTTATGTGCCCCTGATGGAAAAAGGTATTGATGCCTTAAGAAAAATAAATGAGAGTATGGGGCTGGGTCTTGATCAGTGGGACCTGGATTTCTACTTTGACCTGTTTGTAAACAAAATAAAGAGAGACCCCACCAATGTGGAGTGTTTCCAGCTCAGCCAGGCCAACAGCGAGCATTCACGCCACTGGTTTTTCAGAGGCCGCCTTTTAATAGACGGCAAAGAAATGCCAGAGACCCTTTTACAGCTTATAAAAAAGCCGCTGGATATAAATCCCGCCAACAGCATCATAGCATTCAATGATAATTCCAGCGCCATAGAAGGCTTTAAGATAGAGACCATAATCCCTGAGAGACCGGGATATTATTCAAGATTCATACCGGCAGATGCTGTCTACCATATAATATTTACTGCCGAGACCCATAATTTTCCCAGCGGCATCGCCCCCTTCCCGGGAGCTGAGACAGGCACCGGGGGAAGGATAAGGGATGTGGAAGCCACCGGAAGGGGCGGCCTGGTGGTGGCCGGTACAGCCGGATACTGTACCGGGAACCTCCATATACCCGGATTTGAGATACCTGGCGAGGACCAGGACTTTGCATATCCTTCCAATATGGCCTCGCCACTGGAAATAATGATAGACGAAAGCAATGGCGCCTCCGACTACGGCAATAAGTTCGGGGAACCGGTCATACAGGGTTTTACCAGGACTTTCGGGCAGAGGATAGCAGGGGGCGAGCGGCGTGAATGGGTAAAGCCCATAATGTTTTCCGGCGGAGTGGGACAGATGGACGAGAGGCATACCCGGAAATATGAACCGGAAAAAGGGATGCTCATAATACAGATCGGGGGTCCGGCCTACAGGATCGGCATGGGGGGCGGGTCTGCCTCCAGCCTGATCCAGGATGAAGCCAGGGAAGAACTTGATTTTAATGCTGTACAGAGGGGTAATGCCCAGATGGAGCAGAAGCTTAACCGGGTCATCAGGGCCTGCATAGAGATGGGTGATGAAAATCCCATATTAAGTGTCCATGACCAGGGTGCGGGAGGGCCCTGTAATGTACTTACTGAGATCGTGGAGCCCGCCGGCGGCAGGATAGAGATAAGGAATATCCAGCTGGGGGATAAGACTATGTCGGTCCTGGAGATATGGGGAGCCGAATACCAGGAAAGGAATGCCTTCCTTATATACAAAGACAGACTGGAAGAATTAAAGGCCGTCTGCAGGCGGGAGAAAGTGGGACTGGAAGACCTGGGAGAGATAACCGGCGACGGCAGGATAGTGGTCCACGATGCCCATGACGGATCCACCCCGGTAGACCTGGACCTGGGCCAGATACTCTCCAATATACCCCGGAAGACTTTCCGGCTTGAGACAGGCAGCAACCAGTTTGAAGGGCTGGATATCCCGGAAGACCTTCCTGCTGCCCGGGCCCTGAGGATGGTATTCAGGCTTCCCTCGGTAGGATCCAAGGGATTCCTGGTAAGGAAGGTAGACAGGAGTGTTACCGGGCTTATAGCCAGGCAGCAGTGCTGCGGGCCCCTGCAGCTTCCGGTATCCGATGTCTCGGTAATAGCCCAGAGCCATTTCGGAAGGACCGGGGCAGCCGTATCCATAGGGGAGCAGCCTTTAAAGATCATGATAGATGCAGCTGCCGGGGCCAGGATGTCAGCGGCAGAAGCGCTTACCAATATGGTATGGGCAAAGATCACGAAGATAGAAGATATAAAATGTTCTGTCAACTGGATGTGGCCGGCAAAACTTCCCGGCGAGGGAGCCCGGATTTACAGGGCAGCCGAAGCCTTAAGCCGCATGATGATAGAACTGGGCATAGCTGCCGACGGGGGAAAAGACAGCGTATCCATGGCTGCCAGGGTGGGAGAAGAGACGGTAAAGGCGCCCAATGAAGTAGTCATCTCTGCATATGCGCCGGTGCCGGATGTAGAGAAGGTGGTGACTCCGGATATAAAGAGACCGGGAAAGAGCCGGCTGGCCTTAATAGATATATCGGGAGGAAAGACCAGACTGGGAGGTTCGGCCCTGGCCCAGGCCCTGGGACAGACAGGCAATGAAAGCCCTGACATAGAAGATCCGGCAAAGCTGGCTGCCGCCTTTAATGCTGTGCAGGAACTCATATCGGAGGACCTGGTGCTGGCAGGGCATGATATAAGCGACGGCGGTCTGGCAACCGCCCTTACCGAGATGGCCATGTCCGGCAACTGCGGCATAAAGATACAGCTTCCGGCTTCAACGGCAGGCATCCTGGAAAGGCTCTTCTCTGAGGAAGCAGGCCTGTTAATAGAATATGATCCCGCAGATGAAGAAAGGATAGGGAGCATACTTTCAGGATATGGCATACAGCTTATGGCAGCTGGAAGTACTGCCAAAAAAAAGAAAGTCACAATAAAGATATCAGGAAAAATAGTATTCAGTGAAGACACAGATACCCTGATCTCCTGGTGGGAAGAGATAAGCGACAGGCTGGAGGAAAAACAGATGGATCCCGGACTGGCTGCCAGGCAGGCCGGCTTGCACGCCAGAAAAGGACCCCGGTACAGGCTGACATTCGACCCCGGGGATATGCCTCTGGAAGGGTCATACAGGCCCAGGGTAGCTATAATCAGGGAAGAGGGAAGCAATGGAGACAGGGAGATGGCATCAGCGTTCCATATGGCTGGTTTTGAGACCTGGGATGTGGCCATGTCTGATCTCATGACGGGTAAAGGCAGCCTTGAGGATTTCAGGGGAGCTGTTTTTGTAGGAGGCTTCTCCTATGCGGATGTCCTGGACAGCGCCAAGGGCTGGGCCGGGACCATAAGGTTTAACCGCCGCCTCAGGAGTATGTTCGATGAGTTCTACGGCCGTCCTGATACATTTTCGCTGGGAGTCTGTAATGGCTGCCAGCTGATGGCCCTTCTTGGGTGGGTGCCCTGGAGGGGAATAGAAGGAATATCCCAGCCCAGGTTCATTGCCAATCCGTCAGGAAGGTTCGAATCAAGATGGGTTACTGTACGCATAAACAGGACCCCTTCCATAATGCTTGCCGGGATGGAAGGCTCCCGCCTGGGAATATGGACAGACCACGGAGAAGGGTATTTCCACTGCCCTGAGGATAAGATATTTGACCGCATAAAAAGCCAACACCTGGTCCCGCTGCAGTTTGTGGATGACGGCGGCAGACCCACTGAAGAATATCCCTTTAATCCCAATAGCTCCCCGGAGGGAATAAATTCCCTGTGCTCGCCGGATGGAAGGCACCTGGCTATGATGCCCCATCCTGAGAGGGTATTTACGACCTGGCAGTGGCCATGGATGCCCGGTGAATGGAAGGAAAGACTTGAATATTCTCCCTGGCTTAAGATGTTTGTAAATGCCAGGATATGGTGTGGGAAAAACAGGTTGGAATAATGGATGATTTGGTATTAGAATATTGTTTTTCTGATATAATTAATACCTGGAAATGAAATAATTATGACGTTTAAAAATAACAGCACCCGGATATTTGCCCCGGCCAGAAAGATACGCGAAGAATGCGGGATCTTCGGCATATATGCTCCCAATAAGAAAGTATCCGAGATCATATTCTACGGTCTCCAGGCCCTGCAGCACCGCGGCCAGGAAAGTGCGGGCATAGCTGTCTCTGATGGTGAAGACATCCTGGTGTTTAAGGACCTGGGCCTGGTAGCCCAGGTTTTCAATGAGCAGAATATCGCACCCCTGAACGGATATATAGGCATTGGACATACCAGGTATTCCACCCGGGGAAAGAATATCTGGAGGAATTCCCAGCCCATATACCGCATGTTCAATAATGAAAGTTTTGCCATAGCCCATAACGGAAACCTCATAAATACACACCAGCTGAGAAAAGAGCAGGCAGACAGGGGCATAAAGTTCGAGACCACCACGGACACCGAAGTTATCGCCTCCCTTATAGAAAGTTCCAGCAGTAATAATATGGAGGATGCCGTAAAAGAGGCAGTCTCCAGACTCAGAGGTTCTTATTCCCTTGCCATACTGACAAAAAACAAACTGTTCGGGATAAGGGATCCTTATGGCTTCCGCCCACTGGTCCTGGGAAGTATGGACGGTAATTATGTATTAGCATCCGAGACCTGCGCCCTTGATATCATAGACGCCAGGTTCATAAGAGAGATAGATCCGGGAGAGATAGTGGTAATAGACAAGGACGGGCTCCGCTCCCAGATGATGCTCCCCGTGGACAGGACTTCCATGTGCGTTTTTGAACTTATCTACTTTGCCCGTCCTGACAGTTATATACACGGAAAGAATATGTTTGAGGTCAGGCACCGCATGGGCCAGGAACTGGCCAAAGAGTCACCGGTAGATGCAGATATAGTGATCAGCGTTCCTGATTCGGGGACACCCGCCGCCATAGGCTATTCTGCCCAGTCCAGGATACCGTATGCCGAAGGCTTTATTAAAAACAGGTATATAGGAAGGACTTTTATCCAGCCGGTCCAGGAAGTAAGGGAGATAAGCGTAAGGCTCAAGCTGAACCCCCTCAAAGATATAATAAAAGATAAAAGGATAATAGTAGTGGATGATTCCATAGTAAGGGGGAATACTTCCAGGAAGATCATAAAGATGCTGTATAAATCCGGGGCCCGGGAAGTGCATATGCGCATCAGCTCCCCGCCCCTTTTGCATCCCTGCTATTATGGAATAGATATGGCTACCAGGAAAGAGTTCGTGGCCAGCCATAAGACGCTTGAGGATATAAGAAGGTTCTTGAACGTAGACAGCCTGGATTATTTGAGTATTGACGGCCTGGAAAAGGCCACAGGGGAATCCAGGGATAAATTCTGCTTTGCCTGCTTTAATGGGGAGTACCCAGTACAGATACCAAAAAATATGGAATTTGATAAGTTCTCGCTGGACAGGGAGGAAAAGATCTCTTCCAATGCCTGATACCACTGGCAGAAAAAAGAAAAATTATACTTACAGGGATTCCGGGGTAGACATAGATAAGGCAAACAGTATGCTTTCCAGCCTTAAAGAAGTTATAAGCTCTACACAGGACAGCAATGTCCTTAGCGGCATGTCCTCTTTCTGCGGCATGTTCGGTCTTGATAAAAAAGCATACAGGGATCCGGTACTTGCCTCTTCTACCGATGGTGTGGGGACCAAGCTCATACTGGCCAAAAAAGCCGGGGATTACAGTACGGTAGGCCAGGACCTGGTGGCCATGAGTATAAATGACCTTATCTGCTGCGGAGCAAGACCTCTTTTTTTCCTGGACTATATCGCCTGCGGCAGGCTGGATACCGGCAGGATAACCGATGTCATAAAATCTATTGCCCAGGCCTGCAGATACTGCAGTACTGCGCTTCTGGGGGGAGAGACTGCCGAGATGCCGGATATGTATGCTGAAGACGAGATAGACCTGGCCGGTTTTGCCGTGGGCATAGTGGACAGGCAGGATATACTTAAGCCTGGTGATGTAGAGGAAGGCGATACGGTAGCCGGCATACTGTCATCCGGGCTTCATTCCAACGGATTTTCACTGGTAAGAAAGATAATAGAGAGTGAGGGGCTGGACCTAAGTAAACCGCTTGACTGGACCGGCGGCAGGACCCTGGGAAAGGCGCTCCTTACTCCCACGAAACTGTACTCGCCCCTGATAGGACGTATACTGGACAAAAAGGATATCCTCATAAAAGGCATAGCCAATATAACCGGAGGCGGTTTTTATGATAATATCAACCGCATTATCCCCGGCAATATGGATGCAGTGATACAGACAGGATCATGGGAAATACCGTCTGTCTTCAGTTTTCTCCAGGGCATGGGGGATATTTCCCAGAGGGAGATGTATAAGGTCTTCAATATGGGTATCGGTATGGCTGTCATAATAAGTCCTGGCAGTTTTGGATCCCTGAAAGAGTCAGTCCTTGAAAAAGGCGAGACCGCAGTAAGGCTGGGAGAGATAACCCGGGGCAATGGCAGGGTAAGGATAAAGGGCATAGATTAAGGAAAAAGGCATGAGAAAGAAGATCGCTGTTTTTGCTTCAGGTTTCGGGTCAAATCTCCAGGCAATGATAGATTTTAACCAGAAGGATGACCTGGGGGGAGATATAGTCCTGGTATTTTCCAATAATGCCCATGCCCATGCCTTAGACAGGGCAAAAAAACATGGTATAAAAACGCTTCATATAAGCCCCTCAGGATTTCCCGGAAGGCAGGAATTTGAGGAAGAAATAATTGCAGCCCTGGATAAGGAAAAAGTAGACCTTATAGTCCTTGCCGGCTACCTGTTCCTTTTGACGCCTCTTTTGGTAGATTCATATAAAGACAGGATAATGAATATCCATCCGGCGCTGCTTCCCTCATTTAAGGGCACGCATGGAATAAAGGATGCCTATGATTATGGTGTTAAGATAAGCGGTGTCACCGTCCATTTTGTGGATGGAGAGCTGGACAATGGCCCTATAGTAATGCAGGCTCCCGTTTACATAGGGGCCGGCGATACTCTTGAGATTTTCGAAAAGAAGATACATGAAGTGGAACACAAGATATATCCCCTGGCAGTAAAGCTTTTCTGCCTGGGAAGGTTAAAGATAAACGGAAGAAAAGTTGAAATATTATAGATCCGGCAGAGGTGATAATGAAAGTAAAAATAACAAGAGCCCTTTTAAGTGTCTCCGATAAGACAGGCATAGCAGACCTGGCGGAGAACCTGGAGGATATGGGTGTGGAGATGATATCCACGGGAGGTACCTGCAAAGCAATCCATGACCGGGGAATAAAGGTAAAAAAGGTGGAGGAGCTCACCGGTTTCCCGGAGATGATGGACGGAAGGGTAAAGACCCTTCATCCCGTGGTGCACGGGGGCATACTGGCTGACCGCAATAAAAAGAGTCATATGCATGAGATAAAAAAGGCAGGCATACTGCCCATAGACATGGTGGTAGTGAATCTCTACCCCTTTAAGTCTACCATAGCAAGACCGGGAGCAAGCCTTGAGGCTGCAGTGGAGAATATAGATATCGGCGGGCCTACCATGATAAGGAGTGCGGCCAAGAACCATGGTAGCGTAGCCGTGGTGGTAGACCCGGCAGATTATGGGATGATAATCGGGGAAATGAAAAATAATGACGGACAGCTCTCCGGAGACACCCTGTACAGGCTGGCAGTAAAGGCATTCCAGCATACCTGTGAATACGACAGCGTTATATTCGAATATCTTTACGGCAGGACTGAGGGGGCCGGTGACACCGGTATCAGCATAAGGCCCGGCCTTATTACAGGCATGGAAAGCGCAGATGGAAAGTCTTCTTACAGAAACAGCGATAGGATATTCAGAAACAGGCTGGACCTGGGACTGGAAAAGATACAGGACTTAAGGTATGGGGAAAATCCCCACCAGAAGGCCAGTTACTTCAGGTCAGGGGATGCTTCTGGCGGAAGCCTGGTAAATGCAGAAAAGATCCAGGGCAAGGAGCTGTCATATAATAATATACTTGATACCAATTCCGCCTTCCAGATAGTAAAGGAATTTGACCGGCCCTGCGTATCGGTAATAAAACATAATAATCCCTGCGGGGCGGCAACAGGAAAAGATATAGCCGAAGCCTACCAGAAAGCCCATGACTGCGACCCTTTATCAGCCTTTGGAAGCGTGGTAGCCAGTAATATGGCATGGACCAGGGAAGCGGCGGAGTTTATGTCAGACAAATATGTGGAAGTCCTTATTGCTCCCGGATTTGAGCCGGAAGCTCTCAAGATACATTCACATAAAGAAAACCTGAGGATCCTGAGATCGGACTTTGATGCTGGTAAAAATATTTCCAGGCTCAGGGAAAAAGGATTTCTAACAGACAAAGTGGATATAAAAAGCATAGATGGGGGATTCCTGGTCCAGGACCTGGATGAAGGCATTGATGACAGCCAGGCATTTGAGGTAGTGACAGATATGGAACCCACCGACATGCAGTGGGAAGACCTGATATTCAGCTGGCAGATAGTAAAGAGCGTAAAATCAAATGCCATAGTCCTGGCAGTAAACGGGGCTACAGTAGGAGTGGGCGCAGGACAGATGAGCAGGATAGATGCAGCCCGGCTGGCAATAGACAAATCTTCAGGAAGATGCAAGGGTGCAGTGCTGGCATCGGATGCATTCTTTCCTTTCAGTGATGCAGTAGAGCTTGCTGCCGCCAGCGGGATACTGGCCATAATCCAGCCAGGAGGCTCCGTGAAT
>CAYPXQ010000086.1:0-4267 GCA_964414685.1 uncultured Actinomycetota bacterium | reverse complement strand
GAGATGTCTTCGGAAAGTATGGTAATAATAACCATGCTGCCGGATTCTCCCGACAGCAGGGAAGTAATAACCGGGGAGTCAGGAATAATAAATGGAGCCGGGGAAGGTACGCTGGTAATAGACATGAGCTCTATCGATCCCATTGTATCTATTGAAATAGGCAAGAAGCTGGCGGAAAAGAAAATATTATTTATGGATGCGCCCGTGTCCGGGGGAGAGGAAGGAGCGGTAAGGGGTGAACTGGCTATAATGGCAGGGGGCAGCAAGGCAGATTTTGAGAGAGCCGAGCCCCTGTTTAAGGCAATGGGAAGGTCATATATCCTTACCGGAAATACAGGGTCAGGGAATTTTACCAAGCTGGCCAACCAGATAATGGTGGCTGCCAATATTGCTGCTATGGGAGAGGCTTTTGTGCTGGCGGGAAAGGCAGGCCTTTCCCTGGAGACGGTATACCATGCCGTAAAAAGCGGGCTGGCCGGAAGCAATGCCCTTGAAAGCAAAGCCCCCAGGGTTTTTGCCGGGGATTATAAGCCGGGCTTTACAATAAATCTCCATCACAAGGATATAAGGAATGCTTTGCATGCAGCTGATTCGATGGGAGTGCCGCTGCCCATAACCGCATTCATGTCTGAAGTGCTGAAGTCACTTAAAGCTTGCGGCTATTCAAACCTTGATCATGGAGCCATCATAAAGTTCTTTGAAAAGATTTCCGGAGATGATATTTAATAAAAAATTAATAATCTGCAATTGTCTTACCATATCAACTGTGATATTATAAAATATCGTAAATTATGAGGAATTAGAGATGAGAGAAATAAGGGACACGAAAAGTACATCTTCCAGCAGAGTCAGGAGTTACGGATCTGGCAGTCGCACGATTGCCGGCTCCATTATCGTGGTCCTCATTATTTCACTATCTGTCCTATTAGTGGGCATTATATCCTAGATTCAGGATATTTTCTTTTTCCTTAATCCTTTTATGTAAATCCTGAATTCTTAATCAGAAGCCCCGGGCGTGGCATATATTTTTTTAGGCATATAAATATTAAAGAGGAGGAGATTTGAGAAGCGATAAGATGAAAAAAGGAGCAGAAAGGCTCCCGCACAGGTCGATATTTAAGTCCCTGGGTCTTACTGACAGGGATATACAGCAGCCTATTATCGGTGTAGTCAATTCTTTTAATGAACTTATACCGGGACATATGCATCTTAACAGCATAACCTATTCTGTTAAGTCAGGCATACTGGCTGCCGGGGGGACCCCACAGGAATTCTGTACCATAGGGGTGTGTGACGGTGTAGCCATGAATCATATAGGCATGAAATATTCGCTGGCTACCAGGGAGATAATAGCAGATAGCATAGAGGCTGTGGCCATGGCCCATCCTTTTGACGGCCTGGTCCTGGTCCCCTGCTGCGACAAGATAGTCCCGGGTATGATAATGGCGGCGCTCAGGCTGAATATCCCGGCACTGGTAGTAAGCGGCGGGCCCATGATGGCAGGAAAGTTCCGGGGAGAGGACATAGACTACAGCACCTGTTATGAAGCTATAGGCAAGTATAAAAAGGGCAGTCTTGATGACAGTGACATGAAGGAGATAGAAGATGAAGCCTGTCCTACATGCGGCAGCTGTGCCGGAATGTTTACCGCAAATTCCATGAATTGCCTGTCTGAAGCTATTGGCATAGCACTGCCCGGGAACGGAACTATACCGGCAGTATATTCAAAAAGACTGAGGCTGGCCAGGGAAGCAGGTTTCAGGATAATGGACCTGGTAAGGCAGGATATTAAGCCCAGGGATATAGTGACCCCTGAGTCAGTAAGGAATGCGCTGGCGGTGGATATGGCGCTGGGGTGCTCTACAAATACCATATTGCACCTGCCGGCAATAGCCAATGAGGCAAAAGTCGAGTTCTCGCTGGAATTGGTAAACCAGGTCAGCAACAGTACTCCCAACCTGTGCCGGCTGAGCCCGGCGGGAAATCACCACATACAGGACCTGTATGCTGCCGGCGGGGTGGAAGCGGTGATGAATGAATTGTACAGGAACGGATTAATAAATGGAAAAACCGCTACTGTGAGCGGAAAGGAAACGGCCGGGAATATAGAAAAGGCCGAGATACTGGATAAAGACATAATAAGGACTGTCCGGGACCCATACAATAAAGACGGGGGACTGGCGATCTTGTTCGGCAACCTGGCTCCCGAGGGCTGCGTGGTAAAAAGGTCTGCCGTGGATCCCTCCATGCATTACCATAAGGGAAGGGCCAGGGTGTTTGACAGCGAGGAAGGATCCCTGAAAGCTATTATGGGCGGAAAGATAGAAAAGGGTGACGTCATAGTTATACGCTACGAGGGACCCAGGGGCGGGCCCGGTATGAGGGAGATGCTGGCTCCCACATCGGCTATTGCCGGCATAGGCATGGATAAGGATGTAGCCCTCATAACAGACGGGCGTTTTTCCGGAGCTACCCGGGGGGCTTCCATAGGCCATATATCCCCTGAGGCCCAGGCAGGCGGACCCATAGGGCTGATAGAGGAAGGCGATATGATAGAGATAAATATAAAACAGTACTCTATAAAACTCCTGGTCTCTGATGAGGAGATGAAAAAAAGAAAAAGAGCCTGGAAGGCTCCGGAAAGCAAAATAAACCACGGCTACCTGGCCAGGTACTCAAAGCTGGTAAAGTCTGCTGCCAGGGGAGCTGTACTGGAGTAAGATTTATTTTAAAAATGATTGTAAATGTTTGTCATGGTGCTATAATGAGGCAACCAGAATTGTTATAAAGTTGTTACAATGCAGGGAGAGATGATATGGGAAAAATAACAGGCGCGCAAATGCTGGTCAAATGTTTAAAGAAGGAAGGCGTGGAGGTGATCTTCGGTTATCCCGGAGGTGTAGTGATACCCATATACGATGCTCTTTTTGAAGGTGATATAAGGCATATACTTGTAAGGCACGAACAGGGTGCTGCCCATGCGGCTGACGGATATGCCAGGGCCACGGGGAAGACCGGGGTCTGCATGGCTACATCTGGACCCGGTGCTACCAACCTTATAACCGGCATAGCCAATGCCTATATGGATTCCATACCGCTGGTGGCCATAACCGGCCAGGTAGCAAGGCCTCTTATAGGCACAGACGGTTTTCAGGAAGCTGATACTACCGGTATAACCGCACCCATAACCAAGCATAATTACCTGGTAAAGGACCCGGAAGAGCTTGCGGTCACCATAAAGGAAGCATTCCATATAGCCTCTACAGGAAGGCCCGGGCCTGTCCTGGTAGATATTCCTGTGGATGTATCAAATTCACTTGTAGACGAGAATAAAAAAGTCCATCTGTCGCTTCCCGGCTATAAGCCTACCATGAAGGGCAATAAAAAGCAGATAAGACAGGCAGCATCCAGGATATTCTCTGCCAGTCGGCCGGTGATCTTTGCCGGCGGCGGGGTGGTATCCTCAGGAGCCAGCCCCGAATTAAGGAAACTGGTAAAGACTATAGAAGTCCCGGTAATAACCACGCTTACCGGCAAGGGGACCTACCCGGAAACCGATCCCCTTTCACTGGGAATGGCTGGTATGCATGGGACAAAATATGCAAATATAGCATTCTCTGAGACCGACCTTGTAATCGCGGTAGGGGTAAGGTTTGATGACAGGGTAACCGGAAAACTTTCTGAATTTGCCCGGGATGCCGACGTAATACATATGGATATCGACCCGGCAGAGATCGGGAAGAATGTAAAAGCAGATGTACCCATAGTCGGCGATGCCAAAAATGTACTGGCATCCCTTGAAAAGGACTGCAGGGAGATAAAGTCCAAAAAGAAGGGCTGTGGCTGGAGCGCCTGGCTGAAGAGGATAGCAGAGCTGAAAAAACAGTATCCCTTAAAGTATGACAGGGATTCAAAAAAGATAAAACCGGGCTATGTCATAGAAATGATCGACAAGCTGACAGATGATGACACAATAATCTGTACTGAAGTGGGCCAGAACCAGATGTGGGCTTCACAGTTTTACAGGTATAATGAGCCCAGGAAACTCATAACATCAGGCGGCCTGGGGACTATGGGCTTTGGTTTTCCCGCAGCCATAGGGGCCAGTATGGGCATGCCTGATAAAATCGTTGTCGATATAGCCGGGGACGGCAGCATACAGATGGTGTCCCAGGAGATGGCTACCGCTGTTTCTAATAAGCTGCCGGTAAAGATAATGCTTCTTAACAACGGCTATCTGGGAATGGTAAGGCAGTGGCAGGAACTT
>CAYPXQ010000085.1:0-3356 GCA_964414685.1 uncultured Actinomycetota bacterium | reverse complement strand
CCTGAAAAGTTCATTTTCCATAGCGTATTTTGCTATAAGAGCCAGGTCATAAGCAGTAGTCTTGTGTCCGGGAAAATCGGAATCAAGTCCGTTAGTATTATCAAAATTGGTATTATATGCTCCTATTTCCCTGGCTTTGAGGTTCATGAGACCGACAAAATCCCCGTCATTGCCTGAGATATATTCGGCCAGGGCTATAGTAGCATTATTATGTGATGCTATGAGAGCTGCCTTCAGGAGATCGATAAGAGTAATCCGGTCTCCTTCATTGAAATAAAATGCAGAATGGTTTGCGCCGGCGGCATTCCCGGAGATCTCTGTGACCTGGTTTAGATCCTTTATATTTTCTATTGCCAGTATTCCGGTCATTATCTTAGTGATGCTGGCTGGATAGACCGGTTCCGAGCTGTTCTTTTCCCATAATATGCTGCCGCTTTCAGCTTCCATGAGTATGGCATTTGAAGACTCTATATCGATATAATCATCATATATGGCAGTGCCGCCATCAGTAAGCAGTAACCGGTCATTGAAAGGGCTGTAAGGGGCCGGAGCCGGGATATCGGGATATATAATACCCGGAAAAAGGAATATAAAAAATATTGATATTATAAATAATAACAGCCAGGGGATGTGGAAATTCTTTTTCATTTACTATTTTCCAGGAATTTCCGGTTTTCCTTTTTTAAAAGAATTTCGTGCAGCCTGCAAAGTTCCTTTTCCAGCTTTAGCGCAGCCTTTCTGCCTTTCCTTCTCAGTTCCTTTTTTGAGGATACCATAAGCGGCATAGTTATCTGCTGTATAAAAGATGAATGCCTTATGGCAAAATTTTCAAACATCTTCAGGTGCTTGACCTGTATGCCGTATCTGGATAATTCCCTGGCCATCCTGATTATATCGGTATCGGCACTGCTCAACATCGCTTTTCCATCATATTTCCTGTGTTCAATAAGATCATGCTCCAGCAGGTCATCCAGAAGATCGCGCGTGACCTTCAGTCTTTTCCTTGCTTCTTCTACCGGGATAAAGCCGTTTAACTCTGTTTTTTCTGTATCATCTCCCAGGTCCAGCTGAAGGTTTTCCATGCTATCATCATCTTTCAGGTAATCCCGGTACTTTCCAGAATCAAGCTTCTTTTTGATCACCTCCAGGGGCAGGTAAAATTCTTTTTGCATCTTTAAAATAAGATCTATCTTTTTG
Source organism: uncultured Actinomycetota bacterium (assembly GCA_964414685.1). Lineage (GTDB taxonomy): Bacteria > Actinomycetota > Humimicrobiia > Humimicrobiales > Humimicrobiaceae > M55B120. The sequence goes on along the minus strand of CAYPXQ010000085.1, from coordinate 2,159 downwards.
ATGTCCTCTTTGGTATAGATCCTGTATTTATTAAGACCCCTTTTGGGTTCTACCAGACCCTGGGACTCCAGGAACCTAAGCTTGCTGCTGCTGACATCAGGGTATACCTGCTTTAATTCTTTGATAAGCTTGCCTATGGTCAGATCTTCAGTTGTTTTTTCAGTGTTCATGCCAGGCCCATATCAGGTTGAAAAGTAAAGAAATATATATTTTCCGATCTGGAGCCGGTCGCCATCCTGCAGCACAGCCTCTTCAACTATATTGCCGTTAAGGTAGCTCCCGTTAAGGCTGCCTGCGTCTATGATCCTGCAGTTTTTGTTATCCTTTTGTATGATGACATGTTTTCTTGAGACCGTAATATCATCCAGAAGCACATCTGATTCGGGACTGCGGCCAATAAAGGATTCTTCTTTGTCGATGAAGAATTTATCGCCTATATTGGGACCTTTGATAACCAGCAGCCCGCATTTACCGTCAGGTATGCACTTCAATTCGGATACTATTTTCTCTGATAGCTCATCAGTTATATCTATCCGGTAATCCTTAATAGATTCAGTCTTGCTTTTTTTTAGGTTATCTTCCATCTACCCGCAGATATCTTTTATTGCCTTCATGGTAAAGTCCTTTAACCTGTTAAAGAAACTTTTATCTCCTGATTCAATATAGCACCTTATTATTGGTTCTGTGCCTGATGCTCTTGCCAGTATCCAGCTCCCATTGTCAAAGATTATCTTTGCTCCGTCCATATCTATCAGCTCCGCAACTTCGACACCATCTATTTTAGCACCTAATCGACCAGAAAAATACCTGATTACTTCCATTTTCTTATTTTCAGGGATCTCCATATCAAGCCTTGTATTATAAAAAGTGCCGTATTCTGAATATATCTTTTCCAGGTAATCGGACAGATAGAAACTGCCGTGCTCTTTTACAAGGTATGATTGTATCTCCAGAAGCATTATGTGAGCCAGCAGTCCGTCCTTTTCCGGTATATGTCCTTTTATGCTGAGTCCGCCGCTTTCCTCTCCCCCTATTATCACATTTCCGCCCAGCATCTCTTTTCCTATATACTTGAAGCCGACCGGCTTTTCTTCCAGCCGGATATTGTTTTTTAAACAGATGGAATCCAAAAGATGGGTGGTAGCTACTGACCTCACCACTTTATCATCTGGCCCATACTCCCTTGTCTTTAATAGATAATGCAGGCACATCGAGATGATATTGTTGGGATTCAGGAAAACTCCCTTTTTATCTATTACTCCAAACCGGTCCGCGTCTCCATCAAGAGCAAGTCCTATATCAGAATCATTTTCCTTCATTGTCTTTCTTAAAAGGTCCAGGTTCTTGCCCGAAGGATCCGGAAGCTTGCCCCCGAAAAGAGGATCCCGGTAGTCGTTTATGATTACCGGTTTCATTTTAAGGTGATCTTTTAAGATAGCCGGGAAAATATGAAAAGCAGAACCATTCATCATATCAGCACAGACTTTGAGTCCGGACTCTCTTATAAGTGTAAGATCGAAATGCGATAGCACTTTTTTTATGTAATCATCAAAATCATCTGTATAGCTTATCCTGTCATCATTGCGCTGACCTTGCCCCGTGTTATGGTTTCCGGTATCTATAATGCTTTTAAGATGTTTTTCTATTTCGCCGGTTATGCCGGAATCAGCCGGGCCGCCGTATTCCGGGATAAATTTTATTCCATTGTATTGGGCAGGATTATGGCTTGCTGTTATCATAAGAGCTCCGCTCATGCCCAGTTTAGTCACCATGAAGGCTGTTACAGGGGTAGGTATGGCCTCTGATGAGATAACTGCCTTATGTCCCATGGCACTGAGGACCCTGGCGGATTCATGGGCAAAATCTTCAGACATGAACCTGTTGTCATATCCGATGAAGACTCCGTCAGTTTTTGAATTTTCCTGAAGATAACTGCCTATAGCCTTTACTATTATAGCCAGGTTTTCAAATGTGAATTGACGGGCTATAACCGCACGCCAGCCGTCTGTGCCGAATTTGATCATATCCAGATCACTTACTTTTTTTAAGATATCTTTCCAGCAATCTAAAAGAGCATAATGGTCGGGACGAGAGGATTTGTTCCTTCGTCTCCCTTCGGTCGCTGCGGAGACGCAGACTCCTTACGCTAAAGCTTCAGT
>CAYPXQ010000084.1:0-4699 GCA_964414685.1 uncultured Actinomycetota bacterium | reverse complement strand
GAGGATATATCGGTGATGCTTCCCACCATAGTATCCAGGTGTCTTGTCTACAGGTGGGACATCAGGTTTGAACAGGACCCGGAAGAAAGAAAAGAATTCCAGGTCCTGGAAAAATACATAAACGACGGCATAAGGGAGATGATGTCCTGCGGCGGGATAAGCACCGCCCTTATGGACCTTTCGCTCAGGATAATGGAAATACTTAAGAAGCTGGAGGCAGGCATAAAGTCCGGCCTGGACCGGGAGGTAGAAGAAATAAAGGCAAGCGGATATGTAAAAGAAGATATAGACAGGTATTTGAAAGTGCTCAAGTCACGGCACAAGAGGCAGCTGTCTAAATTTAATAAGTTGGGCATATGCAGGGTTTTTGATATAATATCTGCCTGGCTCGAAGATATTATCTCGGTAAAGATGGGGGCGGGCCGGAAAGAACTTAACTTTGAAAAAAACTTTAATTTTATAAATAATAATTTAAAAGGCCTGGATACGGCAAATATACTCAAGACCATGGAAAATATAGAGAGAAACAGGATGCACCTGGGCTACTCGCTGAATACAGAGCTTGTCCTGGACAGTATTTTCCTCAGGGTAATGGGCCTTAAGACATGAGGTGAAGCTGATGGCTTTGATGATAGGAATAATGTTTAAAAAAAATGACTCTGTCCATTACTATGATCCTGCCGGCATAAAGGTGGACATAGGCGATAAGGTCATATGCAGTTTTGAGGATGCGCTTGAGATAGGGGAAGTAGCGGTCCCCATGGTAGAGGTAAAAGAGCAGGATATCACCACTTCCCTCAGCAGGCTGGTCCGGAAAGCCACCTATTATGACCTTTCCGTAGACGACCTTAACCGGAGCAAGGAGAAGGAAGGCTGGAAAAAGTTCGATGAACTGGCAAAGAAAAATGGACTTTCCATGAAACTGGTAGATGTCCATGTCCTTTTTGACAAGAGCAAGATGATATTTTTCTTTACTTCGGAAAAAAGGGTTGATTTCAGGAAGATGGTAAAGGAACTGGCCTCCCATTTCAAGATAAGGATAGAACTGAGGCAGATCGGGGTCAGGGATGAGGCCAAGATCATAGGGGGACTGGGCCCCTGCGGCAGGAACCTCTGCTGCAAGAGCTTCCTTACCGATTTTGAATCCATATCCATAAAGATGGCCAAGGACCAGAACCTGCCCCTTAATCCGCTTAAGATCTCCGGCATCTGCGGCCGGCTCATGTGCTGCCTGAATTATGAATACGAGACCTACCGGGAGTTTGTAGATAATGCTCCCGAGCCCGGGATAAAGGTCAAATGTGCTCATGGATCCGGCATCGTATGCGGATATGAGCCTTTAAAAGATTCCCTGGTTCTGTATATGGAGAATTCCATCAGGAGATCGGTGCCCTATGCCGAAGTAGAAGTGACCAGGGAAAAGGTGGAACTGGATGAATTCGGCGAACCCTGCAGTATGGATTATGTCAGGCTGCAGGAAGATGCAGATGAAGACCCGGGTACGGCAGATGGTAAAGGCGGCAGGAATGACAGGGGCAGGAGGTCCAGGAGGAAAAACCCCGGTAGATGATAGCCGGATGATCTTTTCCTAAAAATAATACTACCGCCGATGTAGCTCAATTGGCAGAGCAGCTCATTCGTAATGAGCAGGCTACCGGTTCAAGTCCGGTCATCGGCTCCAAAATTACCTGCATCAGTTTGATGAAGAGGCCTGCCAGGTGCCCCCCATGCTGCTACTGCCGCTAATATAGGCAGAAGACTCGTCCAGGGTTCCCTCCAGGGTGGCAGAATAGCTGGTGGGCTTCACTCCGGCGCATACGCCTCCCGAGATGCCGTTTACATATCCGGAAGCCCTTACCGTCAGTTTGCCGGAATCCTGGTCAATACTGCCGTTAAGCTCCGAGCTGAATTTGTACCTGCAGTAAATCCCTGATTCACCATCATAAGGCTGGGAGCCATAGCATATGATATTGCCCGTGACCCTGCCCGTTTCCAGGTCGATGGTGATTGTTATGCTGGATTCACTGAAGCCCCGCAGGTCTCCCTGCCCCGAAAGGGTGACCTTTGAGGCGGCCTCATCTCCAAGGCTGGAATTTAGCTGGCTTATCTTGCTTTCCACATCCTCTAGCCTGTCATTTAAGTTATTCAGTCCTGAAGTATCAGCGACTATATACCCTTTATCTTCGTATTCCTGGTATGATACCAGCTTCTCTTCCAGGTATTTTTTCTCGCTTTCCAGGCGGGAAAGCTTTTTTTTGAGCTCTATTTTCTCCGGGTCTTCAAGCAGGCCTTTATCCTCCAGCTCCTTTTCCAGGTCACCAAGGATGTCCAGGTCATCGATATCTTCATAGTCTTCTTCCTGCAGGTCATCAATGAGTTTTACCTGGTCTTCAATATCTTCCATTATCCCCAGGACCAGCTCATCCAGATCCTGGTCGGAAGTACCGTTTTTAGATTTTCTTTTCAGATGTTTTTTAACCGCCTTGGCTATGTCAACCTCCAGCTTCCCGTCTGGCAGCTGCTTCTGGGCCAGTCCGGCTTTTATCTTTTCATCTTCCTCCGCGCCGTCATCCCCGGCTGCGTCCTTTACCTTAAGCGTGCCGGATTTATCCAGTATTATTAGAAGCCCGGTATCATCATAGACCCCCACTGCAGTCTCCCCGCCTTTTACAGCTATCTCCACCAGGCCGGCACTGTTTTTTTCCTGGTCTTTGCCGGGGTCTCCCGAAGCGCTTATCTCTGAATATTTGGTCACATCGACCCGGTCTGCCTTTGCCTCCTCGGCACCCTTCTTCAGGGAATACAAACCGCTCCCCAGGGCTATAAGGCCGGTTATAACCAGGGTCGTGAGTACAATCTCAAAACCCTTTTCGCATCTAAGTCTTGTTAAGAAATCTCCCATACCTGTTATTATGCATCGCCTTTCAAAATATTTTTGCTTATCCCTATCAGTCTGTCCATATCATTAAATATGCAGATGACTTCACCATCACCGAAAATAAGGAGCTTGAGGCCTGTCGACTGTTCCAGGCTTTCCCGGCCTTCTTCTTCCAGCACTGCTTCAACTTCGGACGGTGTCATGCCGTATGCAAAATCACAGGGCCTTATATCATATTTTCCCGTCCCTGCATCATCTACCATATAATCGCTGCTGCCCGCATAAACACCATTTTCGAACAGGAAGCAGGATTCCATATCAGCATACATCCAGCTGTCTATTCTCTTATTGCCATTACCCTCGTCAAAAAGGACTATAAACTGGTCCGGATATCCGAAGATGGATAATACTTTCTCCTGGTCATCGCCTGCATCATACATGCATTGGATGCCGGTATCGCCAGAGCCATTTGAGGCTTCAGCCGCCTGCTGCCGGAATATCTGTTTCAGCCCGCTGTTTAAGATAAATAATACAATAAGGCCCATCAGCACTACTGAGAATATCAGGGAGATGGCGATGATAAAATTGCGGAAAGACCGGGGCTTTGCCTGCTCTCCCAGCCTGGAACCGCAGCCGATGCAGTAAGAGCTGCTATCATCATTTTTCTTTTTACAATCTGGGCATGTCTTCATAAAAGACCCGGGAATTAATATGCAAGATCAGAAGTCATCCTATAATATCAGGGTTAAAAATACAATATGGGGCTGATATCATGTCCATGTTTTCCTTTACAGGGCTGGATCTCAGGATTATAATATATTTAGTCATTATGACATATTGACTATATTAGGGGTTTTTATGGAATGGAATGGAGAAGAGATAGGCAGCAAAAACAAAACCCTGTCAGTGGCAGAGGCCAAGAGCCGTTTTTCCGAATATATTTCCAGGGCAGCCTATGCCGGTCAGAGGTATGTGATAACCAAAAGAGGCAAGCCTCTGGCAGCTATTGTCTCAATCGAAGACCTGGAAGATATAAAGGCGGGGGATGACAAAGAAAAGATCTCGGATATCATAGGGAAATGGGAAGATTTTGACGAGATAGAGGCAGAGATCTCCGGCGCCCATGCTTCGAGGAAGAAAGACAGGGGGCGGGATGTATCTTTTTGACACAGATGCCATAACCAATATATTGAAAAAAAAGCCATCATCGAAGATGCTGAAGAAGATAGGAAAGGTCTCAAAAAGACAGAGCTATATCTCCGCTATAACCCTGGGAGAGATAATATATGGAGCTTTTAAAAGCAGTAACCCGGGTCTTCATCTGAAGAATCTGAAGGAAATACTGCTTCCCATGGTAAACCTGGTTACATTTGACAGCAGGGCGGCATTTCACTACGGAAAAATAAGGGCCGATCTCGAATCAGGGGGGTCTATCATACCTCATACAGACATCCAGATCGCTTCTATTACCATAGCTAATGACCTTACCCTGGTAACCGGCGATATCAGGCACTTCAGCCTTATTCCCGGCCTCAGGGCAGAGAACTGGATCGAATAGCAGGACCATTTTTTTAGAAAATACTATTATCCCTATTTAAAAAATCCTTTATACTGATATTATTCTAATATTACTTACTTAATACTGCAGGAAGAATATATGCTGTTAGATATGCTGAAGCAGAGACTGGCGCTGTATCTTGCCGGAAGGCTTGGCGGGGAAGTGCCTGCCGGAATAGCGGTAGAGGAGCCCAGGAATAAAAAATTCGGGGATCTTTCCACCAATGCTGCCATGGTGCTGGCCCCGGTCATGAAAAAAAATCC
>CAYPXQ010000083.1:0-2738 GCA_964414685.1 uncultured Actinomycetota bacterium | reverse complement strand
AGAACCCATAAGCTTCATCCGGAACACATTGGGAGCCTGCCTTTCGATATCCTTTGCTCCCATAAACACCTTGCATTCAAGATCAAAAAGGGCTGCTGCCGCTGCTGTGGCTACCCCGTGCTGCCCGGCGCCTGTCTCGGCTATGATATGCTTTTTACCCATCCTTCTGGCCAGGAGGCACTGGGCTGCGGTATTATTTATCTTATGGGCCCCCAGGTGGCACAGGTCCTCCCTTTTCAGGTATATTCTTGCCCCGCCCAGCCTTTTTGTCAGGCTCCGGGCATAATACAGAGGTGTGGGACGGCCTACATAGTCCTTCAGACAGAGGCCTAATTCCTCCTGGAAATCCCTGTCACCGCTATACTTAAAAAAGCTCTCTTCGAGCTGCTTTAAGGCATGCACCAGTATTTCCGGTACAAACATGCCGCCGAAATCACCGAAATATCCTGATGTGCCGTACGGGCTTTTATCCTTATCTGTCATAATTTTACCTGATCCTGCCTTTCAAGACGTCTCACTGCTTCTATAAATTTGCGCACTTTTTGCAGGTCTTTTATCCCCGGGGATGTCTCCAGGCGGGAAGATGCATCCACCCCGAAGGGATCCAGTGCCCCCAGCGCTTTCCCCACATTTCCGTGGTAAAGCCCGCCGGATATTATGGTCCTTCCCGGTTCTGCGATGTCCTTTGCCTTTTCCCAGTCCATAGTCTTTCCCGTGCCTCCGTATTGATATCTGTCATAGCTGTCAAGCAGGAGGCAGTCTGCATATTCCAGGTATTTTTCCGCTATCCTGCCCGCTTCTTCATATCCGTTTCTTTTTAGCCTTATAGCCTTTATCACCCTGACTGTCCCCGCTATGCATTTTAGCTTCCTTAAATAAGAAAGGTCCTCATCCCCGGAGAGCTGCACATGGTCCAGCCCTAAAAGGTCTATATAGCTTTTAATCTTTTCTATTTTTTCGTTTACGAATACTCCTGCCCTGGAAATGCCCTTCAGTCCGCCGGTTATCTTTTCTGCCTGTGCCGGTCCGATCCGCCGGGGGCTGTCGGTAGAGAATACGAACCCCAGGCAGTCAGCGCCCATGGCAGCGGCTGCTTCCGCATCCTGCCTACTGGTTATGCCGCAGATCTTTATCCAGACCATCCTAGACGAGCCCCCTCTCGCTTAGTCCTTCCCCCAGCCGGAAAAGTGTCTCCTCCAGTACCGGACTTGCCATAAAATAGCTGCCTATAAGGAAGGCATCTACCCCCATAGCATATATCTTTTCCATATAGGAGATGTCCTCCACCCCGCTTTCGCATACCAGGGTCCTTCCTTTAAGCATTTCCGGCGGCACATCCTTAAGGACTGATACTATATGGCTGTTGTCTACTTTCATATTTCTAAGATCCCGGTTATTTATGCCTATGAGTCCTGCGCCCAGTTCCGCTGCCTGCAAAAGTTCCTTTTTGCTGTATACTTCCACCAGCACATCCAGCCCCAGGCTCCCGGCATATTCATATAGCCTTTTAAGTCTCTTAAATCCCAGAAGCGGCTTTATAAGGAGTATGCAGTCAGCCCCCAGGCAGGCGCTCTCGTATACCTGTTTTGGGCTGAATATAAAGTCCTTCCGCAGTACGGGAAGAGAAGCTGCCCTCCTGGCCTTTCCTATATCATGCCTGTCGCCCCTGAAATATAACTCTTCTGTGAGTACGGAGATCCCCGATATGAAACCGGAAAAGCTGCCGTAGACCGAAGCTGTGCGCCAGACATCAAGGTCTTCATTTATTATCCCCCGGGAGGGAGAAGCCTTCTTTATCTCGGCGATCACATTTATCCTGCCATTCACTATATTGCGCAAGAATCCCCTGCAGCCATAAGGTTTTATGTCCATTTCCGTTTCAATACCGCCAAGGCTTTTTTTCTTACCTGTAAGTATTTGTTTTAAAAACCTGTGAGCCACTATTATCCTCCTCCGGCCAATTCATTGGAGACCTGTATCAGCTTTTCCAGCTTGTCCAGAGCCCTGCCTTCATCTATGGAGTTTTCCGCCAGCCTCAGGCTGTCCTCCATGCGGTCAGCCTGCCTGCCGGCAATAATAGCTGCTGCTGCATTGAGTACTGCTGTATCCCTCATGGGACCAGATATTTTCCCTGCCAGGATCCCCCTCATGATCTCTGCATTCTGTCCTGCATCCCCTCCCATTAGTTCTGATATATCTGCCCTTTTAAATCCCAGCCTGGCCGGATCCAGCACATATCCGGTCATATGACCGTCCTCCAGGTATACAACCCTGCTTCTGGCAGAGGTGGAAAGCTCATCCATACCGTTTTCGCAGTTTATAATAAATGCCCTATCCACGCCCAGGTTCCTTAAGGCGCCTGCCATGACCTCCAGAAGACTGGCGTCATATACGCCCAGCACCCTTCCGCTGGCCCCGGCCGGATTAGTTATGGGGCCCAGTATATTAAATACTGTCTTTATCCCCAGCTCCTGCCTGACCCGGGCCGCATGCTTCATGGCGCTGTGGGCCATGCGGGCATATATGAATCCGATACCGGTCTTCTCTATGCACCGGGCTATTTCTTCTGGCCCCAGCCCTATATTCACCCCCGAGCTTTCCAGGACATCGGCGCTGCCGCTGCGGCTGGAGACACTCCTGTTGCCGTGCTTGGCAATACTTACGCCTGCCCCTGCGGCTATGAATGCAGCCGTGGTGGAGATATTGAATGTTCCCAGCTCATCGCCGCCGGTACCGCA
>CAYPXQ010000082.1:0-5586 GCA_964414685.1 uncultured Actinomycetota bacterium | reverse complement strand
CATAACTCAGGTATGAGTCCTGCATCTCCGATTCTATTTCTACATTCTTTATCTTTCCCTTTAATTCAAATACCATTTACTCCCCTGACTGCATCCATTTATTTTTCCAAAAAAGTCTGCTCAGATATCTATGAAGGACACTCCCCTGGCGTTTTTTTCTATAAACCTGCGTCTGGGCTCCACCTTATCGCCCATCAGCGTGGAAAATACATCATCAGCAATAAGCGCATCCTCTACTTCTATCTTGAGCAGGGTCCTGGTCTCCGGATTCATTGTGGTATCCCATAACTGTTCCGGATCCATCTCTCCCAGGCCCTTATACTGCTGCACATTGATCTTCTTGCCCTTATATTTGTTCTTGAACTTCTCAAGTTCCTTTTCCGTATAAGCATAGTTTACTTCTTTGCCGTTCTTTACCTGGTAAAGAGGCGGCTGGGCTATATATACATATCCTGCATCTATGAGTCTGGGCATAAACCTGTAAAGGAAGGTAAGGATAAGGGTGCGGATATGGGAGCCGTCCACATCGGCATCAGTCATTATTATTATTTTGTGATACCTTGTATCCTCTATATTGAAATCCTCCCCTATTCCGGCGCCGAATGCTGTTATCATGGCCTGAATCTCATTGCTGGAAAGCATCTTGTTCAGCCTTGCTTTTTCCACATTCAGTATCTTGCCCCGTAGGGGAAGTATGGCCTGGAACCTCCTGTCTCTTGCCTGTTTGGCGCTGCCTCCGGCAGAATCTCCCTCTACCAGGTATATCTCGCTGAACTTGGGGTCATTTATAGAACAGTCCGCCAGTTTTCCCGGCAGGGACCCGCTTTCAAGAAGTGATTTCTTACGGGTAAGGTCGCGGGCTTTCTTGGCCGCATTTCTGGCCCTGGCCGCATCAAGACATCTGTTTACGATAGCCTTTGCCACGGAAGGGTGCTCCCCGAGATATTCTGCCAATCTTGAATTAACCGTAGATTCAACAAAACCCTTCATCTCACTGTTTCCCAGCTTGGTCTTGGTCTGGCCTTCGAACTGCGGGTCTTTGAGCTTCACACTTATAATAGCAGTAAGCCCTTCCCTGACATCCTCTCCCTGGAGATTTTCGTCTTTATCCTTTAAAATATTATTGTTCCTGGCATAATCATTTATAGTGCGGGTAAGAGCTCCCCTGAAACCGCTTAGATGAGTCCCGCCTTCGGTAGTATTTATATTATTTGCAAAAGAGAATATGCTCTCAGAATAACCAGTGGTATACTGCATGGCTATCTCTACTTCATGGTCCTGGTCTTTATTGGCTATATAAAGTACATTTTTGTGCAGGCAGTCCTTTTTTTCACAAAGGTAATTGACAAAATCTATTATTCCTCCCTCAAAACAGTACTCTTCCTTTTTCTCCTCTTCTTCCCTCAGGTCTGCCAGGGTGATCTTGAGCCCTTTGTTAAGGAAGGCCATTTCCTTCATCCTGCTGGATAATATCTCGTATTTGTAATCAAGGTCTTCGAAGATCTGGGTATCCGGGTAAAAAGTAATGGCTGTGCCGTGGTTTTTGGTCTTGGCGCCCTTCTTAAGCGGACCGGCGGGGTTGCCCCTTACATATTCCTGATTATATATGAAGCCGTCCCTCCTGACTTCTACCTTTAACTTCTCCGAAAGCGCATTAACCACGGATATGCCCACTCCATGAAGGCCGCCGGAGACCTTATAGCCCTCGCCTCCGAATTTTCCTCCCGCATGCAGCTTGGTCAGTACTATTTCCACTGCGGGCTTATTGTATTTTTCTATTTTCTTTACCGGTATTCCCCTGCCATCGTCGATGACGGTAACGGAATCATCCTTATTCAGCACTACCAGGACATTATCGCAATAGCCCGCCATGGCCTCGTCAATGCTATTGTCCACCACTTCATATATAAGGTGGTGCAGCCCTCTGGTGCCTGTGGAACCGATATACATACCGGGTCTTTTCCGTACCGCAGAAAGCCCCTCCAGTACCGTGATATCTTTTGCATCATAACTAGTTTTTTTCAAGAAAATCCCCTTCTCGGCATTAATATCATTACTTGTTTTTGAAAGACGGCGGGCAAAGGATAACTAAAAAAAAATACCTGTCTCAATCAATGCCCTTTCTAGTCCTTTAGATGGAAAAAGCCCACTAACAAAGCCTTTTATCAGGTAATATTATACCATATTTTGAAGCAAATTTAGTTAAAATAAAGGCCTGGATCCCTAAAGATCTGCTCTGAACCTCACCTTTTTTACCACTTCTTCACCGGCAAAGGCATTTATCCTGCCTATGAGGTCATCCGACATCAGGCTCAGCTCATTTGCCCAGGTCGAGGACACTACTGATATGTGCAGTGTCATACTGACGAGCTTCCGTGGCCGGGACCTTTCTGCTATTTCCTTTCCTACTATTTCCTGCCAGTGATTGAAGATGGACGAAGTATTGAGCTTGCTGTTTATCCCCATCCTATCTACAATCGACCCTATTATGCTCCCTATGTCTTCAATATCTCTCATGCGGCATACCACCGGATCCAAACCTTCTTAAATGGACCTATTATTTTTCTTCAGCATTTATGCTTTCGATCACAAATTGCGTCAGGTCAATTGCCTTGATCTTTGATCTTTCCTTCTTAAGGGCAGCGGCTATGGTCCTGACACACTGCTGGCATGAAGTGGTTACCACGTCGGCGCCGGTCTTTATTATCTCTTTTGCCTTTATGGCAGCAATATTTGCTGAAAGGCCGGCATCTATGGATTCCACATTTCCCCCGCCTCCGCAGCAGGTGGCATATTCCCTGCTGTTTTCCAGCTCTATAAATTCCACACCCGGTATGGCTTTCAGAAGCTCCCTGGGCTCTTCATATATTCCAGAATTCCTTCCCAGGTCGCATGGGTCATGATAGGTGACTTTTTTCTCTATTTTTTTAAGTTCCAGACTGCCCTGCTTTAGCAGCATATGAAGATACTGGACCAGATGGAGTACCCTGAATTCCATCTTTATGTCTTTTACCTCTCCGGGATAAGTATGGCTCCACATGTGATAGCATGAAGGGCATGAAGTCACCAGGTATTTTGCGCCAGTCTTATTAACCCTTTTTATATTATGCCGGGCAAATTCCCCAAAGTCACTGGAAAACCCGGAGGATAACAGAGGGAAGCCGCAGCACCATTCATCGTCTCCAAGTAGCCCGAAATCCACACCTGCTTTCTGGAAAATCTGTACCACCGACCGCGGTATCTTGAAAGTCCTGGGCGAGAATGAGGATACGCAGCCCACGAAATATATCACTTCAGCCTTATCCTTTACATATCTGTCTTCAGGAATGCCGGGCACCGGCTTTATCCAGTCCGTCCTTCCCTCATTTGTGTCAAAAGACACATTACGCGACTTTTTGAGCCTGTTTCGCATCATATCCAATATCTCCGGGTACTGTCCTTCATCGACCATTATCTCCCTTAGTTTCAGCCACAGGTCCTGAAGCTTTATGTTTATATGGCAGTCTACTTCACACCTGGAGCACATGGTGCAGGCAAAGGCAGCATGGGATATGGCTTCTATTTCGTCTTTGGTAAGCTCCCGCTTAAAAAGCCTGGATATGAGGCCGTATTCCTTATTGACTGCATTCTTAAGCTTCTCCATCTTTTTTTTTGGGGAAATCGATACATCCCTGCTCCCCTGGTAGGCAGAGCACAGGTCAAGGCAGTTTCCGCACCTGGTGCAGGCATCCAGTTCTGCCAGCTGTCTTGTGTTTAGTTTATTTAATCTCATTTTTTTAAATTTCCTTTGACTAATATTTTGTGATCAATGTCCCTTCAGCGTCGTCCGGTTATATACCGCTATAATGGGTCCGAATACCATATGGGAGTATCTTCCATATGGTATAAGGGCTGCAAAAAGAAGAAGCAGCCCCATAGAAGCATAAAAGAAGCCAGTTGCTGCGGCAGCCCAGTCCAATCCGGGAATAAAGCCCAGAATGAGTGACAGTATATATCCCGCCGGCGCAAAAGCCGCCCTGGCTGCAGGGGTCCCCATTGCCAGGAAAAATGTCCCTTCATAAAAAAATGACAGTAATGCTATAGAGGATATTATTATTCCCGCAGATTTATCCTTAAGCTCTACTGATTTATATTTTGCCTTAAGGAGTAAAAACCTGATCACTGCGATAAAGGCTCCGCCCAGGACTGCCAGCTTGGAGACATCCATGGCAAATGCTGTGAACCTGTTTTCAAGAGTACCGAATACCATCACATACCAGGGACTGGAAGCGCTTACGGCATTTTCCGGAGATGCTGCCACGGCAATAATATGAAGGACGCTTATCAGGGTAAAGCTGGCAAATCCCCAGAACATGAGTATATGTATGAACCATTTTAGTTTGCTGTCACGGAAAAGATTCACATGTATAATGCCGTCTGCAAAGAAACTTTTTATCATCTCTTTCGATCTCCTGCCGAAGAGAGTCCTTAGAAAAAGGCCCAGGTAGGAAAAAAACCTGGCAGACCGGGACCTTTTACCTTCCCTGTTTTCATCTTCTCCCTGCAGCCAGATAGAGATCCTGTATATAAATCCGAGACAGAACAGGAAAAAGAAGGCACCAAGCATGGCCCATAAAAGGGCCTGGTCGATAATCATATCATTGTCCTCTTTTCATTGTTACAATTAAGTTACAATTAATCCTGTATATATTAGCACATCCATGCAATTATAATAAGGAATAATTTGTGCACCACGCTGCCGGGAGCCGGACCGGGAATCTGTCTCATAGACCCATTTTCGTGACCACATCATCCCTTACCTGAAAACTGGAACCGAATCCTATGTCCAAACTGTCCAGGTAGCCCATATCGGCAGTAGTGACAAAAGTCTGGAACCTGCCTTTTATTACCCCTGCAAGTTTCTTCCGCCTTTCCATGTCCAGTTCTGAAAGGACATCATCAAGGAGTAGTACCGGATCGGTTTTGAGACTGTCTTTTATCACCCGGATCTGGCAAAGCCTCAGACTTACTGCAGCTATCCTCTGCTGACCCTGGGACCCGAATGAACGTATATCGCGCCCGCCAAGGCTTATGGCAATATCATCGCGGTGAGGCCCTGCAGCCGTAGATTTCCTTATAAGGTCCTGTTCAAGGCCTTCCTCCAGCCTTCTTCTGAATTTCAGGGCCAGCCTTTCCCTGTCTATTACTGCGGCCCCCGTCCTGCTGTCTGGTAAGATAAATGGTTTTTCCCCTGCTGCTTCAGCACATATATTATTTCTTTCCCAGCTATAGATATATCTTATTCCGGAAACTGCTCCATTTAAAAAATCTCCCATATGGCCGGCAAAAATCTCCTTCACGGATTCTATAAGCTGCAGCCTCCTGGCAATGATCTCCAGTCCGTACCTGACCAGGTTATCATTCCAGGCTCCCAGCGTCCTGAGATGGCTGTCCTTAAGCCTGCCGGCAGCGCTTTTAAGGAGACTGTTGCGCTGGGCCAGTATTTTATGGTACTGAAGCCGGATGGAAGAAAAGTCCTTCTGTATTATTTCCAGTATGGAATCCATGAAAGCCCGCCTTTCCCCGGGTTCAGCCTTAATGATCTTA
>CAYPXQ010000081.1:0-4572 GCA_964414685.1 uncultured Actinomycetota bacterium | reverse complement strand
AAGTTTAGGAATACTTTTCTGATCTGATAACAATTCTAATATACCGATCCCAGACTTATTGATGATATAAAGCATCTGAAGCTTACTGAGGAATAGAGGGCTATGCCCGTTGGAAGTTTTTTTACCACCTGGTCTTTATATTATGAATCGCCGGGAAAGATATCAGAAGGACACCCGCCTCTGTGATACATATATTACTTTTTTTTAACTGACTCTTTTTCTTTTATCTGCATCAGCGTTATCATGGACATGCTCAAGATCTCTACCGGATCACACCCCCTGGAAAGGTCGTTAAATGGTATGGGGGAACCCTGGATTATGGTCCCGTAATGTTTTGTCTTTGCCAGCCTGTGTATGGCCTTGATACAAATATTACCTGCATCCAGGTTAGGAAAGACCAGTACATTTGCATGGCCTGCCACTTCGCTGGAACCGCCTTTGTTTCTGGCTACATCCTCTGCTATGGCTGCATCAAACTGAAGCTCTCCATCTATTTTTATGGCGGGATCTATTTTTTTGATTTTCTCTATAACCTTATTTATCTGGTCGATCTTATCTGACTTTGCACTTCCCCGGGTAGAATATGACAGCATGGCTATTTTAGGTTCATCCTCAAAGAGGATCCTGGCTGTCTTATAGCTTTCAAGCACTATATCTATCATCTGTCTTTCATCGGGGTCGGGTATTACCGCCATATCAGAGAACAGTATCTTTCCCCCAAGGCCGAAGGAGGAATCCGGTATGATCTGCATTGCGGCTCCGGAAATGCTTTTTTTAGTGCCGCCTGTGCCTATTACCTGTATGAGGGGCTTCATCATATCCCCGGTTGAACTTATGGATCCGCTTACACAGCCGTCTGCACTGCCTTCTTTTAGCATAAGTGCAGCATAGTAATTTGTCTTTGACACTAATCCTGCTATATCCCTGTCTCCGGTATCCTTTCCCCGCCTGGCAAATATTTCTTTTAAGACCGTGCAGTAATGATCGGATCTTTCTGATTTTCCAGGCTCGATTATTTCTATCTTATCAGACTTTAGCCCTGCCCTGGAAAGATTGTCCTCTATTTTCTCTGCCGTGCCCAGGAAGACAAGCCTGGATGGATTAAGTTTTGTAAACTTTGCCGCTGCAACAGCGGTTCGGGGATCATCTCCGTCCACATATACCAGTATTTTTTCAGTGCCTCTTACTGAATCCACCATAAACTGTTCAAATTTATTATCGGGAAATGCTATTTTCTTCATATGATATATCTCCCATTTATGGATTTAAGAGGTTTTTACGAAATAGCTGCGGAGTGCAGCAGATCAGGGAAACCATCAACCTATCTCCCTTACATTTATAAGGTTGGTGCTGCCCGGTTCATTGACCATCACCCCCGCAGTTATGACAACCCTGTCGCCTTTCTTTACCAGGCCTGCTTTTTGGGATATCTTTATATCCTCTTCTATCATGCTGTCAATATTTTTTGAGGATAATGTCTTTAAGGGCACCACTCCCCAGCTAAGCATCAGCTGCCTTACCACATATTCATTGGGGCTGGTCCCTATTATCAGGCTCCTGGGCCTGTTCTTTGATACCTGCCTGGCAGTATTTCCCGACTCGGTGGAGGATATTATGGCAGCTGCATCAAGTATGGCTGCAACCCCGCATGCGGCATAGCTTATGGCCTCGGTTATGGTATTGTGGGGGACACCCAGCTTCTCCCTGAGCAAAGTGCTGTTCTGGGATATAAGGTCATAGTCAAGGGTCTTCTCTGTCTCCTCTATTATGCGCACCATCATCTGGACCGCCTTTACCGCATATCTCCCCACAGCTGTCTCACCGGAAAGCATGACCGCATCCGAGCCGTCCAGTATGGCATTGGCCACATCGCTTACCTCTGCCCTGGTCGGCCTGGGGCTCACTATCATGGAGTTTAACATCTGGGTGGCAGTTATAACCGGTTTTCCCGACAGGTTGGATCTCCTTATGATCCTTTTCTGTATGGCGGGGACCTCTTCTGCATCTATCTCTATCCCCAGGTCGCCCCTTGCCACCATGATGGCGTCAGACACTCCCAGGATCTCTTCAAAAGTATCTACGGCTTCGTGCTTTTCTATCTTGGAGATTATCCGGACAGTGCTGCCTTCCCTGTCGATGGCCTTCCTTATCTTTTCCACATCTTCTTTGGCCCTTACGAAGGACTGGGCAATAAAGTCGACTTCCAGCTGAAGTCCCAGCTTCAAAAATTCCATATCCCTCCTGGTGACTGAGTCTGCGCTTACCGATACCCCGGGAAGGTTGATGCCCTTATTGGATGAAAGTGCGCCCCCGGTTATCACCCGGCATTCTGCCTGTTTGTTTTTCCTGCTTACCTTTGTCACCCGGCACTCTATAAGCCCGTCATCTATGAATACCCTGGCATCTTTTTTGATGTCATCTATGAACCTGGTGTAGGTGACCGGGATAACGGGAAGGCTGTCTTTCATGCTTCCCTTGTCCCCTGGAGCAGTGGAAAGTATCACTTTCTGGCTGTTTTTAAGTTCCAGCTCGCTTTCCAGCCTGCCGATCCTTATCTTGGGTCCCTGCAGGTCCAGTATTATGGCTATCTCCCTGCCGCAGGCTTTGGACGCTCTCCTGATCCTGCCTACCAGCATCTTTACTTCTTCTTTGTCAGCATGGGAAGTGTTTATCCTGGCAAGGTCCATGCCGGCCGTTATAAGCTTTTCCAGGGTCTTATCGTCCTGGCTGGCCGGTCCTATGGTGCAGATTATCTTGGTCTTCCTCATAGTTTTTGCCTTTTCTTAGCCTTTTCCCACAGCCTGTCTTTTTCTTCCATGGTGAGGCTTTTAAAATCCTCTCCCCTTTCTGCGGCCATGTCTTCCATTATCTTGAACCTGGAAATAAACCGTTTGCAGGTACCCTTGAGGCTTTTTTCAATATCGATATCCATATGCCTTCCGTAATTTACAATGGAAAAAAGAAGGTCTCCCAGCTCACCGGAGACTGCATCCCTTCCTCCTTTGACAGCTTCCGTCTCCAGTTCGGCCATTTCTTCCTTTACCTTTTCATAGACATCTTCAGCCTTATCCCAGTCAAATCCCAGGCGCGATGCCCGGTTCTGGATCTCATAAGCATAATGCAGCCCGGGAAGCGAGCGGGGGATGCCGCTGAATATGGAATCCTTTTCCTTTTTGGAGCCTTTGCGCTCCTGCTTTTTTATATCTTCCCAGTTTTCCAGGATCTCCCTGCTGCTGGAAGCGCTGGTACTGCTGAAGACATGGGGGTGCCGCCTGAGGAGCTTCTTGATTATCCCCCTTATTATATCAGCATGGGTAAAGCTGCCCTCTTCTTCTGCTATCTGCCCGTGAAACACTACCTGCAGCAGAAGGTCTCCCAGCTCTTCCTTAAGCTCGGATGGATCACCGCTTTCGATAGCCTCAACAGTCTCATAGGCTTCTTCTATGAGGCTTTTTTTAAGACTGGAGTGGTCCTGTTCCCGGTCCCAGAGGCAGCCCCTGTCTGAACGGAGCCTCTTCATGATATCGGCCAGTATGAGGAATAATTCTTCCGGTCTTTCAATTCTGTCAAGCATCCCGGTATCGGGAGGATCAAGGTCAAATCCCATATCAAAAAGCCTCTAAATAATTATTCTTCATCTATAAAATCTTCCAGGCTTTCATCATCAAGCAGCTGGTCCTGGCTTTCCTGTCCATCTTCTGCATCCCCGCCGGTTTCCTCTTCTGCAAGACCGTTAAGGGTACCCTCATTATCTGTATAATAGGCTATGTCTGCATCCTGGATCAAACTCATTATGAATTCTTCCCATTTCTGCATCTTGTTCAGTTCTGCCAGATAGGTGGTAATGTCATCCTTCACATCTTCAAATCCCTGTACACCCTCTTCCTGCCGGTCAAATACCTTTATCAGGTGGTAGCCGAATTCCGTTTCCACTATATCGCTTACCTCATTTACTTCCAGGGCAAAAGCCGCTTCTTCGAATGGGGGCACCATCTGCCCCCTGGTTATAAAGCCCAGGTCTCCCCCGTCTGCGCTGGTCCCGGTATCATCCGAATACTCCCTGGCCATATCACCGAACCCTGCACCTTTTTCCAGCTGCTCCTGGACGAATTCCAACTTTTCCCTTGCTTCTTTTTTGCCCTGCTCGGTCTCTTCTATGTCTTCATCCTGTCTCCAGGGAAACATGGAAAGTATATGGCTTGCCCTTATCCTTTCCGGGGTGGTGAACTGTATTTCCAGGTTCTCGTCATAATACTCTCTTGCCTGCTCTTCTGTCACTATGACTTCCATGGTGGCTTCGGTATAGATCTTATTCCTCAGTATCTGGTTTTTTATTTCCCTTTCCAAAAAATCCCTGTCTACATCTTTCGCCTTAAGGTCGGCTTCAAATGCATCTTCTCCCCCATATGAAGAGATAATGGAGTCCATCTGGAGGTCTATTTCATCCTGATTGACAGATATATTATTATCTTCGGCATATTGCTCCAGGAGTTTTACCACCAGCAGGGAGTCTATTATATTTATTTCCAGCTCCAGCATATCTTCTTCGGTAAGGAACTCCCCTCCCTCCGG
>CAYPXQ010000080.1:0-11363 GCA_964414685.1 uncultured Actinomycetota bacterium | reverse complement strand
CCATGCTTTTCAACCAATGGTTTTGGCCAGGATCTCCTCTATAGTCCCCCTGTTGTTTTCCGGATCATAATATGCTTCTATTATATCTTTATGAGGCAGCCTGTTGATCCTGTCATTCATCTTATTGAGCACATAGCAGTTGATCTCAACCGCCTTACTTACAGGCATCCTTTCCGGATTTATATCAATGCCGAAATACTCACTGTAACCTCCCATCTTCAACATATAAAGCATGGCTTCTGCCTGCTGCCATTCCACTACACCTACATTGAGGTCCTGGTCATAATTACCCATGGGCTGGCTATTCCAGTGAGTATTGAAAAGCCTCCCCTGTCTCAGGCACCTGGCTATGGCATAAGGAGCATCCTCGAAACCCATCCTTATATGCCCTATCTCCGGCTGCATCCCCATAAGCCTTTTGCCCTCCTCCATCAGTTTTTTGTTTATGCCCGACGATAGTCTTGACTCTATATCGGCACAGGCTATTAGTCCGTCAGCAGTAGTGCGGTAGATATTATTGGGTGCGGGTTCATATGGTTTGGGCTCAATAGCCACCGGGACACCGGGCGCTTCATCCATTGCCCTGGCAACAGCATCCTCAAAGCTGTCCCACATATGATAATAATCTGTACCCAGGGAATAGGTATATCCGTCTATTCCCGGCCATATGCCGGCATGGTGAAGACCTTTATCCCCGGCAAATGCTATGCAGTCCTTCAATGTGTTGTAGGCTATATCCCTGTATCTTTCTATAGGATTGGAAAGGGAGCCGAATTCAAATTCCTTTGGATAGAAGATCGCCGGATAGCAGGACTGCAGTACTATGCCTGATTCTTTTTCCAGCTCCTGGTAAAGATGGTAATTATCCTCATTGACCTCATTCGGATAATGGGCCTCTATGGCTTTTACCCCATATTTGGCCATCTCCTTTGCCATCTCCAGCCTCTCGGGGATATCCTTTCCTCTGGTATAGGCTTCATGAAACCTTCCCCCTCCTGGAGCAAAGTACCATATGCCCACCGATACTTTTAAGTCAAGCTTGAAACTTTCCATATGCTCTACCAGTTCAGTTCTTGAAAGCCTCCTGGCCTGATAGCTAGTGTCTAACATGTTTTTCTCTCCTTTGATCATTTACAGCATCATGCCCACCACATGGCACCGGGTTCTTCATAGAGAAGCACACCCTTCAGAAACTCTACCGCCTTTCCAAGTCCTTCATCGGCTGACATGAGCGGGTCTTCATGTTCTATGCTTATGACTCCGTTATACCCCGCAACCCTCAGGGTTGAGACAAAATCATTCCAGAATTGGCTGCCGTGGCCATAGCCTACAGTCCTGAAAGTCCAGGCCCTTTCAGGAATCCTGGAATAATGCTTCCAGTCATTTACTCCCCTGAAAGATACCACGTTCCTGTTTACCTGGCTGTCCTTGGCATGCACATGCACAATAGCTGGCCCCAGTCTTTCTATGGCCAGGATGGGGTCTATCCCCTGCCAGAAAAGATGGCTGGGGTCAAAATTGCATGATACATGGTCTCCGGCTTCCTCCCTGAGCATAAGAAGGAGTTCGGGATTATATATCATATCCCCGGGATGCATCTCAAGGGCAAACTTTACTCCTGTATCTTTTGCCAGTTTTGACATATCCTTCCAGAAGGGTACCAATTTTTCTTCCCATTGCCATTTTACGGCATCCCCGAAATATGTGGGCCAGGGACAGGTGATCCAGTTTGGATATTTTGCATCTTCTCCGGCGCCGGGGCATCCCCCAAAGCAATTGACCACATCTATGCCCATAAGAGATGCAAGTTCTGTTGTAGCCTTAAGGTCATCACTGTGCGCTTTACTGAATTCCTTATCAGGATGAAGAGGATTACCGTGGGCTGAAAGTGCGCTTATCTCTAATCCATATTTTTTTGCTGTATGTATAAATCTTTTCCTCTTTGCCCTGTCTTTTAAAAATTCCTGCGGATGGACATGGTATTTGCCAATAACACCGCCGCTGCCTGCTTCCACTGCTTTTACTCCATACTCACTTATTGCCTTACAGGCTTCTTCCCAGGACCTGTCACCATAAAGTGCGGAAAAAACCCCTATTTTCATACCGCTTTCCTCCCCTGCATATTTTTATCATTCCATTACTATCTGGACCTTCATGGGATCACCTACCCTGTTCTTAAGGTCCACTATTGCCTTTTCCGTCTCCTCCAGGGGATAGGTGTGGGTGACCATGCTTTCAACATCTACCAGCCCTTCCTTTATAGCCCTAATAGCAGTAGGCCAGGCCAGCGGCGCCAGCCATGATGACCTTATTTCCTTATCCATGGTATGAAAACTCAGGGCCGGTATCCTGAACACATCGTCTTCATTAGGCAGCCCGAAGTGGACGGTTATGGCTGCATTGCCTGTTATCTCCACTGCCAGCTCAAAGGCCTCATTGGAGCTGGTAGGCACTATGGCCCTCTCAGCCAGCATGCCGCAGGTAAGGTCTGATATGGACTGTTTGAGGTCGCCGGTATAATATGGCGATTTACTGTCACTTATATTGAAGATATAATCCGCTCCTGCCTTCTTTCCCATTTCCAGCCTGAAATCCCTGGTACCTATAAGGGCTACTTTGCCGGCTCCGGTGGATTTTGCCATCTGCACCATCATCTGGCCCATAGGACCGGGTCCGAAGACAGCCACAAAATGTCCTGGCTCTATCTCCAGTTTCTTCATCCCGTATACCACACAGGCCAGGGGTTCTGTAAAAGCCCCTGCCGCATAACTCACATCGTCGGGGAGCTTGAACAGTCCCGTATACCTGGATACTGAATATTCGGCAAATCCTCCATCGCATGTGACACCCGGCACATTAAGGTTGGCACAAAGATTGGTCTTTCCCTCTGCGCACAGATAGCAGGAGTTGCACTCCTGTACCGGGTTTACCACCACCCTGTCACCTCTGGAAAAAAGACCCAGCTTTTCAGGGACACTTCCCACTTCCACTACTTCCCCGGTAAACTCATGGCCCAGCACGACCGGCCCCTTGCCTGTCTCGGTACCAACGGGGCTGAGTCCATAATAATATGATATGTCTGACCCGCAGATCCCTACATTCTTTACTTTTACCAGTACATCTATGTCTGTTACTTCAGGAATATCCACCTCTTCCAGCTTCATCTTCTGGCTTTCGTAGAATACCTGGGCTTTCATCTTGCCTTTCACTTTCATCCCCCCTGTAGCTTGTAAATTGTTTAATCCCCGTATTTCTTTATCAGGTCATCAAGATATTTCTTATTAGACTCCGTCACATCCAGCGCCTCCGGCCAGAAGCAGAGATCGATAGGCCACCATTGATCATCATATCCGGCTTCTTTTATTGCCGGCATTATCTTTGAAAAATCAAGTATGCCTGTGCCCAGGGGAGCATGGGTGGAAGTATCGTCATCGTGAAGGGTCTCGTCGGAATCTATAAGGTGAATATGGCCGATCTTGCCTGTAAGCATATGGGCAAACTGTACCACTCCCCCGGGGAGTACTTCCTTTTTACCCATCTGCCTGGAACCAAGCACGCCGCACATATGGGCATGACATGAATCAAAAAGTATAGAAAAATTGGGATGATCGACTTTGTAGACCATCCTTGCCACTTCCGAGGGTTTGTTCAGTATAAAACCGGGTTCGAATTCCCAGATGAGTTTGACGGAGTACTTATCACAAAGATCTGCCGCCTTATTCCATACACCGGCTACTTTATGGAAGAAATCCTCATAATCCATTCCTCCGGGGACTTCCGTGGGCGGATCAACACTGTCTACCCTGAGCTTGGGGCAGTCAAGGGCTTTGCATATCTCAAGGTTGTCCTTTACTGCATCAAGGTACTGGCTTTCATGTGATGCCGCCGGTGAAGGAAAAGGCGCTGCCAGTCCTGAGACTTCCAATCCAAAGTAGTCAAGCTGCTTTTTTACCTCTTTTGCCTTATCCGCTGTCCTGGGTTCTATATGGGGCGGAAAAGCTGCCATCTCTATGCCGTCAAAATCCAGTTCCTTAAGTCTCTCAAGCACATCTTTTAGGGGTATGGGATCCTCTGAATAGCCGCCCCATATATAGGCCCATCCGCCAATAGAAGTCTTCTTGCTCATTTTTCCTCCCTGTATAATAGAATAAACAAAAGATATTTATAACAGACCAATTTAAAGTTTGAACCTCCTGGATCTCAGCAGTTGATACGTTCTTCAGTGTCAGCATCAAATATATGGGCTCTGTCCATATTTATATTTGCGTATACATTCTCCTCCGTCTTTATAAGGGTCTTGGGCGGAGAGACAGCCCGAAGCAGGATATCCTTTGAGATACTCAGGTTGAGTATGTCTTCAGCACCCATGCTTTGGCTGAAATAGACTTTACTCTTTATGGAATTTTCATCCTTTTTCTCCCTGGTAACTTCAACATCCTCGGGCCTTATGCCAAAAAGGACTTTCTTTTTATCAAGCTTGTCCAGCCGGGCGAACTGTTTTTGGCTCAGACAGCAGATAATATCGTCTTCTCCTATGACAAGCTTATCTTTGTCGACAGCTGCTTCAAAAGTATTTATGACGGGACTTCCTACAAACCTGGCCACAAAGATGTTCTGGGGCCTTTCATAGATGTCTTCCGGTTTTCCTATCTGCAGGATTTTGCCTTCGTTTAAGACTCCTATCCTGTCTGCCATGGTCATGGCTTCTATCTGGTCATGGGTCACATATATGAAAGTCTCCTCAAGCTCAAGATGTATCCTGGCCAGCTCTACCCTCATCTCTTCCCTGAGCTTGGCATCAAGATTGGACAGGGGCTCATCCATTAGAAATACCCGGGGGGTCCTTACTATGGCCCTTCCAATTGCAACCCTCTGCATCTCTCCTCCGCTCAGTTTAAGCGTAGACCTTTCCAGAAGTTCCCCTATATTAAGTACCCGGGCCACCCGGTCTATCCTTTTATCTATTTCATCCTGGTCAAGATTTCTCATCCTGGATTTCAGGGGAAATTCAAGGTTCTGCCTTACTGTAAATGTAGGATAAAGGGTATAATACTGGAATACGAATGCCACATCCCTTAGTGCCGGCCCTATGTCGTTTACATTTTCTTTATCAAGAAAAACATCCCCTCTATCCTGTTTTTCCAGTCCCGCGATAATCCTCAGGGTAGTAGTCTTACCGGCTCCGGTGGGTCCCAGCAGGACAAAAAATTCCCCGTCACTGACTTCCAGGCTCATATCATCAACAGCAGTGATCTCACCAAAAGCCCTGGTTATCGAAGCTAGCTTTAAATCTGCCATAAATCATTTCTCCTAACTATGGGTCACAAACTGATCAGTTTTTAATGGATTCTTCTGTCCCGGGGTCGAATACCGATACCCTGTCCATGTCAAAATTAAGATATACTTTATCATTTATATCCGGTGCTACCGTTGATAGGGTCCTTACCCTTATTTTTTCTGAGCTGTCCAGAACTACGTCGATTATATTATAGGAACCTGTTGCCTCGATCACATAGACTTTGGTAGTTACATAATCTGCTTTTTCGGTAAGGGACATTACAACATCCTCAGGTCTGACTCCCAGGATCACCTCTTTGTCCAGGAATCCTTTTGAGGTCATTAATCTCTGCAGTCTTTCATTTACTTCCACCGATTGGTCGACAGACAGGATATTCAGGAATACCCTGCCGTCTTTTTTATAAGTTTTGCATTTCATGAAATTCATCCCCGGACTGCCGATAAAATTAGCAACAAAAAGGTTATTGGGGTACCTGTATACCTCTGCTGGTGTACCTATCTGCTGAAGCACCCCCACATCCATGATGGCTATCCTGTCACCCATGGACATGGCCTCGACCTGGTCGTGGGTGACATATACCGTTGTAGCACCCACATCTACATGCAGCTTTTTAAGTTCGACCCTCATCTCTTCTCTGAATTTTGCGTCAAGGGTGCCTATGGGTTCATCAAGGAGGAATGCCTTGGGTCTTCTGACCAGGGCCCTTCCCAGGGCCACCCTCTGCTGGTCTCCTCCAGACAGCTCACGGGGCTTCTTTTTAAGTATGTGTCCTATGCGGAGTATCTTTACAGCCCTATCCACTTCCTCTTTTATCCTTTTTCTGGGAACCCTCTGGGTCAAAAGGGGGAAAGCAATATTATCATAGACATTCATATGAGGGTACAGGGCATAGAGCTGGAAGACAAAGGCTATGTCACGCTGGGAAGCCCTCTTTGTGGTCACATCTTCACCATCAATATATATCCTGCCTTCATCAGGGATCTCAAGTCCCGATATACACCTGAGGGTGGTAGTCTTTCCACAGCCTGACGGCCCCAGAAGTACCAGGAATTCCTTTTCCTGGATCTTCATATTGAGGTCATTTACAGCAATAGTCTTATCAAACCTTTTGGTGATCTCTTTTAATATAATTTCTGCCATTAAAAAAACTCCATTTCCCTTATGCTTTAAACAGCTTCTTCAAAAATTTGAGTCCTTTTTCCAGAAGCACCCATTCATTTTCCTCAGTGGACCTCCAGATCGATGCTGCCCTGGCTATGATCTCATTATCAGGAGTGAATGTCTCTATTACCAGGTATCCGTCATAATCTATATCATGCAGGGCTTTGGCTATCTCCTGCCATCTTACCTGGCCGGTGCCCGGGGCTCCCCTGTCGTTCTCATTGGCATGGAAGCTGACCAGCAGATCTCCCGCCTTTCTTATGGCATCCGCTGAACTTTTTTCCTCGATATTCATATGAAATGTATCAAGGTGGAGTTTAAGGTTCTTGCTGCCCGCATCACATATAAGTTTGATCGCATCATCTGTGATATTAATAAAATCTGTCTCAAAGCGGTTAAGAGGCTCCAGCGCCAGAAATACACCTTTTTCCCCGGCATAGCTGCACACTTCCCTGAGGCTTTCCACTGCCGTCCTCCACTGTTTTCTTTTATCTTCCGGGGTCTCCATTCCGGTTCTTCCCACTGCCGAGTAAAGTGGTCCGGCTAATATATTGCATTCCAGGGCTTTTGCCGCATCAATACCGTCTTTTATGTAGGCAATACCATTTTTTACCGCCTGCATATCGGGCCCCCTTATATCCCGGTCCATGCCCATCATGCCGCATATACCGGAACATTCCAGCCCATTTTTCTTTAATTCCTCCAGAGTCCTGCCGTAATCAAAATCTCCTTTATTGGCCAGGGCTATCTCTACCCCATCAAAGCCCATCTCCTTTATCTTGCCAAACCGGTCTGTATATTCATCTGTAAAAGCCCCGGTGAATATCATGGTATCCAGTCCGAATTTCATCTATTACCCCCTGTTATTTTAGATGTATAGAAAATATATAGGCTGCAGTACCTGTAAGCAGTACCGCATAACCATAAGTATAAAGCACCATAAACCAGGGCTGGCACAGAAAGGCTATCCCCAGGAGCATTATCCACATAAACAGCGGTTCCAGGTACTTTCTTTTTAAGAGCTTTAGCCTCCAGAAGACCAGTCCTATGATAATATAGAATCCTAAACCTGCTATGAATGAATACATATGAACTCCCTACTTACGGATTGCACCAAATGTTATGCCCCTTACCAGGTGGTTTCTCAAGAGTACGGTAAATATCATGGCCGGGACAAGGAAAAGCAGAGTACCGGCAGCAGCAGCTGCCCAGTCATACCCCAGAACTCCCATCTGGTACGGCAGCCATGCCGGGACCGTCTGTGACACCCTCCTGGAAAGCACCAGGGCAAAAGCATACTCATTCCAGGCAAATATGAACACAAATACAGCCGTGGCAGCAATACCGGTGGTGGCCTGGGGAAGTACTATCTTCCTGAAAGCCTGGAACCTGGTATACCCGTCCACCATTGCCGCCTCTTCATATTCTATTGGTATCTCATCTATAAACCCTTTGAGCACCCATACCGCAAATGAGACATTGAATGCTGTATAAAGAAGGATAAGGGTCAAATGTGAATCTGTCATATTAAAATACCTGAACATCAGGAATACAGGGATAATGACTACTACCGGCGGAAGCATCCTGGTGCTTAATATAAAGAACAGGAGATCATCTTTTCCCCTTATCTTGAACCGTGAGAATCCATAAGCGGCAATAGTGCCAAGGATAATAGTAAGGATGGTGCTGGCAACAGCAATTATGGTACTATTCAGATACCGCCGGGGAAGGTCTCCTATCCTTACTATCCTTTCCCCGGTCTCCTCATAGACTATCCTCTCATACCATTTCATCTGTTCTATCTCTTCCTGGGTAGGCTGGTCTCCTCCTGCATAGACTACCCTTGAAGTGAATATCCTTATATAAGCTGCGATAGAAGGCTTGAATGTAAATGTAGGCGGTACCTTCTGGACATCAGACCAGGATTTAAAAGAAGTGGTTATTACATAAAGCAGCGGTACCATATATACAAAAGTGATGACTATTATCAGGAGTATTATCAAATACCGGCGGATATTTTTTTTCTTTTTTACTACTTCTCCCATATGCCGTCCTCTCTCAAGGTAGATACATTATTAACTATTGCCTTGCCCTATTAAGGTATTTTATGAATATACTGGTAATGGCAATGATCATTATGAGCATTATATAACCCAGGGCAGAACCGTAACTTGTCTTCCAGGTCACAAATCCAACATTGTACAGGTACATCGAAAGGAGCTGAGGGGCTGTCGTCCCCCTACCGGTTATACCCATTGCAATATCAAAAATCTTAAAAGCTTCCATGGTCCTGAATATAAGCGCTACTAGAAGCAGAGGGTAAACCATGGGCATGGTTATCCTGGTAAATTTATACCACCAGGATGCCCTGTCTATCTCGGCCGCCTCATACAGGTATTGCGGAACTGCCGACAGACCGGCTATGGAAAGGAGCATCACAAAGGGGGTCCACATCCAGACATCAGCTATGACTACTCCATAAAGATTGAAGGTGGGATCAGTAGTCCAGTCGATCTTCCCCAGGCCCAGGAGCATATTGAACATGCCGTAATTGGCATTATAGAAAAGTTTCCACATTATCCCCACGATCACCGGGGACATAGTCATGGGCAAGATCAGCAATGTGGTCAAAAATCCCTTGCCAAAAAATTTGGCCTGGTGTAATAGCATAGCCAGGCCAAATCCCAGTAACATCTGCAGTCCCACTGATAATAATACAAATTTTGCGGTAGTTATGAATCTGTTCCACATCTTGGGATCCCGGAGTATTTCGGAATAATTCTCAGCCCCGATCATCTCGGGATTCTCCCCCCATTCTGTCGCAGTCTTTGCCGAATAATCGGAGAAACTGAGGACTAGAGACCAGAAAAGCGGAAACACATTCATAACTATCAAAAGTATTATTACCGGAAGCACAAAAATCCTGAGAAGTGTGGTATCTTTCATGCTCCGGTATGCCATATTTACCGTTTTCTTACTCCCAGAGTTCTTTTTCATCTGACTAATTCCCTTCCTGGATGTTTGGTTTTTAGTAGCTTCCCCCGGCTGGTACGGGGGAAGCTTTTAACCGACTTCTACTTAGAAATCATTGGGATCGAAGTCTGCTTCATAGTAACCATCTTCCTCGAATATCTCGGTCCAGATGTCGGTTACTTCCTGAAGGGCGTCTTCTGCCGTTCCTGCGCCTGATATCACATATGCACCCACAACTTCGCTGAATGTCCTGAGCATCTCATCATACTGGGGAGTTGCCCACCAGTCCTGGAATAATGCAAATGTCTCCTTCATATTGGGGTTGAACGGTGCTGCATTTAAGAACTCGTCAGAGTTCAGTACGGCCTCATGGCATGTAAAGGAACCTGGCAGTTTTGCCCATTCTGCCTGGGTCTCTTCCCTGGCAAACCATTCCAGCCAGGCAAAAGCTGCATTCTTCCTATCTTCGGAGATATAGCTTACAACTGACCCAGCCTGTCCTCCCAGAGCCGCACTCTGTCTTTCTACTCCATCTACCCCCTCCTGAGGCGGGCAGGTGAAGTATCCTGTTACATCAGCATAGGGGTTGGTCTCCGGATTTGCCAGTGCCGGCAGGAATGCAAAGAAATTAGTAGCCATGGGCACAATACCGCTTATAAAGGCATCATTGCTGGCAACATAGAATGCATCCCCAAAACCAGGAGGTGTCAGCTGGAATAATTCCCTGTAGTACTCTATTCCCTTTATAGCGCCTTCGCTATTAAGGTAGCCTTCTACTTCAAAAGTCTCGAAATTACCCAGGTCTCCTCCATAGACCCTGATGGTCTGCTGCCCAAACATGGCCAGTGAATCATAACCATTATCACCGTATACAGCAACACCATAAAACTCATTATCCGGATCATGGAAGAATTCTGCTATATCCTTTAGCATATCCCATGATTCGGGAACGTCCAGGGCATAGCCATACTCTGCCTCAAAGGCTGCCATATTGTCAGGATCCTCAAAAAGGTCCATCCTGTATGCCCAGCCCAGGGCATCGCCTTCTACCGGTACTCCCCAGTATCTTTCAAATCCCTTGGGATATTCGGAATAATAGTACATAGCAGAGGGCAGGAAAGCATCCAGTATGCCTTTTTCCTGAACAAAATCAGTAAGCTCTACGAAGTGGCCGTTTATGGCCATATTTCCTACATCCTGGCTGTCTGCCACGATGATATCCCAGGCATCACTGCCTGCTATCATCTCTACATTATACTTCTGGACAAATGTCTCCCAGGGTGTCTGCTCTACTATAACCTCTATCCCTGTCTCGGCAGTAAATCCTGCAGAGAGTGCCTGCAGGTTATCGGCTGGAGCCCACTGAGCCCAGTGTATAGTGATGGAATCAGCCATTGGCACTTCCTCTGCAGGTTCTTCTTCCATCTCTTCTTCTTCCATGGGCTCTTCTTCTTCCATGGGCTCTTCTTCAGTAACTTCTTCCTCTGCAGCTTCCTCAGCCTTGCATCCCGCAACATATATGGTAAGAGATGCCATAAACACTACAACCAGAAGCCATATTAGTGTTTTTTTCATTTTCCCCTCCTTTGAGATTACAAAATGTGATTGAGATCACCTGTGATCATCCGGCATGCGCCTGGTGTTGGCGCAAACCGGCAGTAATGATGATTTTCTTTCTATAAGACCACCCCCTTTGCAATCAGCGCTTTTTCCATTTGGCCCTCCTTTTTACATTCTAAAAATAGCGAGATATATCCAGGTATAAAAATATAATTTTAGGAAAATATCTAATAAATGGCCTGTATTTACTGCATGCATTAAACGGTATTCTGCTGAATAAAATGAAGTAGGTTTTGAAGAATATTTTCACAGCTGCAAACATGACCCTCCAGTATGTTTACAAAGCTTCTATTCCTGCACCGGGAGCTCC
>CAYPXQ010000079.1:0-11615 GCA_964414685.1 uncultured Actinomycetota bacterium | reverse complement strand
GCAGGAGTATCATTTTACCTCCCACAGGTCTTATGCTGTATATGCAGGCAGTATGAAAAAGATAATAAGTGAGTTTAAGTACGGCAGGGTCTATGGATTGAAAGATATCCTTGCCGGTTTCCTGTCGGAAGTCTATGACAGGTATTTCTACGGAAAAGGGATAGATTATGTCGACACAGTCCCAGGAGAGCATATGGACCTTATTGCCGGCAGTTTCTCGAGGGTAAAAAGGATCCCCTTTGCTGCCAATATAATAAGATTAAGAAAGCCCCGCCGCCAGGGAGAACTGGGGCTTGCCGAACGAAGGTTAAATATACTGGACTGTTACAAGATAAGGGACTGCCTGGCCATAAGAAACAGGAATATCCTGCTTATAGATGATGTATGGACAACGGGCAGCACCTTAAATGAGATATGCCGCATAACCCGGCAGGCAGGGGCAGGCAATATCTATTTGATAACTCTTGCCAGGGGAGCATGATGGGGAAGACAAGGGGTAGGGTGCAGTGGTTCAGCCCGGAGAAGGGTTTTGGTTTTATTATCAGCAGCGACACGCCTTCAGGCGAGGCAGAAGTCTTTGTAAACCATTCCTGCATCCAGTCCATGGGATTCCGCCGCCTGGAGAAAGGGCAGGAAGTGGAGTTTGAACTTGCAGTCGATGAGCGGGGATATTTTGCAAAAAATGTAAAAGTATTGTAGTTTATCTATCTTTGGCCAAAAAGGTCCGGGGATTTATATTTAATAGAAAAAGGAGGACGCTAATGGAGTATATCGTAAAGGGCAGGCATGTCGACCTCAATGACAAGATCAAGCAGTATTCAGAGAAAAAGATAAAGAACAGGATAGAGAAGTTTTTGGACCAGGCCACCAAGATCGAGGTCAAGTTCAAAGTAGAAAAGAATCCCAGGATAACCGATAATAAGGAGGCAGAGATAACCGTATTTGCTTCCGGCTCTGTTATCAGGGTGGCAGATGCAGGCACCGACTTCTTCGAAGCTATCGACAAGGCCGCTGGAAAGCTGGAGAGGCAGATAAAGAAATACAGGGATAAATTAATAAAAAGGGGCAGAAAAAACCATAATAAAGAAGTATCCCCTATTGATATCGGCGGGCTGGGCACCGGGGAATCAAAGAATATCGAGGACAAGATAAGGGATTCCATAGTCAAGACAAAGACTTTTACCCTGAAGCCGATATCGCCCGAGGAAGCAGTTATCCAGATGGAGCTTATCGGTCATGATTTCTTTGTGTTTATTAACTCCGAGACCGAAAGGACTGCAGTAGTATACAGGAGGAAAGACTCAAATTACGGACTTATAGAGCCTACCATCTGATACAGGAAAAATTAAAACAGGAAGTGTTAGATGTTTTCGAAACTTACAAGATTGCTTAAGGCCGGAGAAGGAAAGAGCCTTAAAAGATATGATGAACTGATAAGATCGGTAAACAGCCTGGAAGATAATATCAGTTCATTATCTGACAGCCAGCTCTCGGCAAAAACAGCAGAGTTCAAAAAAAGATTCAAAGACGGACAGGGTCCGGAAGACCTTATGCCGGAAGCATTTGCCGTGGTCAGGGAAACTGCCAGGCGCATTATAAATATGAGGCATTTTGATGTCCAGATAATGGGAGGGGCCGTTCTCTTCGAAGGAAAGATAGCCGAGATGAAGACCGGTGAAGGAAAGACACTTGCAGCCACCCTTCCGGTATATTTGAATTCCATCATGGGGAAAAGCACCCATATGGTAACGGTAAATGACTACCTGGCTAAAAGGGATAGCGAGTGGATGGGCCCGGTCTATGGATTCCTGGGGCTGAAGGTAGGACTGCTGCAGAACGGCATGGACAAGGCTGATAAGAAACAGCAGTACCTGTGTGACGTGATCCACGGCACCAATAATGAGTTCGGTTTTGATTATCTCAGGGACAATATGGTGCTGCGCAAAGATGATATGGTCCAGCAGGGACACCCTTTTGCCATAATAGACGAGGTGGACAGCATCCTGATCGATGAAGCCAGGACCCCCCTCATAATCTCCGGGGTTGCCAGCGGCACTACCGAGCTTTACCAGAAGTTCGCCCGCCTGGTGCCCAGGCTGGAGCAGGATATAGATTTTGACATAGATGAAAAAGCCAGGACCGTAGCCATAACCGAGGAAGGCGTGGAAAAGGTAGAGAAGATGACCGGCCTGGACAACCTGTACAGCCCCCAGAACTTCCGCATCATACATGCACTCAACCAGTCGCTCAAGGCCAGGTATCTTTTCAAAAAGGACGTAGACTATATGCTTAAGGACGGGCAGATAGTCATAGTGGATGAGTTCACAGGAAGGCTTATGCCGGGAAGAAGGTACAGCGAAGGCCTTCACCAGGCAATAGAGGCCAGGGAAGGTGTCAGGATAAGGGATGAGAACCAGACACTGGCCACCATAACCATCCAGAACTATTTCAGGATGTATGAAAAACTGGCGGGGATGACCGGTACTGCCATAACTGAAGCCGGCGAGTTCAGGCATATATACAAGCTGGAGACAGTGGTCATACCTACCAATATGCCCATGATCAGGCAGGATCTTCCTGACCTTATATACAAGGATGAGAATATAAAATTCGATATGGCGGTAGAGGACATAGCCAGACGCTATGAAAAGGGCCAGCCAGTGCTGGTGGGTACCATATCAATAGAGAAATCGGAACTGCTTTCAGGACTTCTAAAAAAGCGGGGCATAGCCCACCAGGTGCTCAATGCCAGGTATCATGAGAAAGAGGCTGAGATAATAGCCCTGGCCGGACAGAAAAACGCAGTAACCATAGCTACTAATATGGCAGGAAGGGGGACCGATATAGTCCTGGGCCAGGGAGTTACCGGCCTGGGAGGGCTTCATGTCCTGGGAACGGAAAGGCATGAATCAAGAAGGATAGACAACCAGCTCCGGGGAAGGAGCGGAAGGCAGGGGGATATAGGTTCCAGCCAGTTCTACCTCAGCACGGAGGACGACCTGCTGCGCCTTTTCGGCTCAGACAGGATACATGGTGTCATGCAGACTTTTAATTTCCCTGACGATGTGCCCATACAGCATCCGATAATAACCAGATCCATAGAGAATGCGCAGAGGCAGGTCGAAGGAAGGAATTTCGAGATAAGGAAGCATGTGCTCCAGTATGATGACGTGATGAACAAGCAGAGAGAGGTCATCTATACACGAAGGAAAAACATCCTGGAGCAGGAGGACCTGAGGGAAGCAGCCATAAAGATGCTGGAAGATGTCATAGATGCCAGTGTAGACTTTCACATAAATGAAAGCCAGTATCCGGAAAAGTGGGACCTGGAGGGCCTGGAGAACTTACTAGGCGCCATATTCAAAAAGGAAAGCCTGTCAGGAACCCTGGACAGGGACAGGATGATACAAGACCGCTGGGACAGAAAAACACTTAAACAGGAACTGACTGCCAGGGCAAGAGAGCTTTACAGGGAAAGGGAAGAAGAACATCCTCCCGGGACCATAAGACGGCTGGAAAAGATGGTCATGCTGAATGTCATCGACAATATGTGGCAGAGCCATCTTTTGGAGATGGATTATCTAAAGGAAGGGATCGGACTCCGTGCCATTGCCCAGAAAGACCCCCTGGTGGAGTATAAGCATGAGGCATTTACCCTGTTTAAGCAGCTTATAGATGAGATAAAGTTTGATACCATAAAACTGCTTTTTAATGCCAGGATAGTAGCTGTCAGAAGTGAACTGAAGGATCAGGAGCAGCAGCTCAGCAATGTCTCTACCAGCGGACCGTCAGCTCCTGAAGAAAAGATCAGGCAGCCTGTAAGAGCCGATATAAATAAGGTCGGCCGCAATGATCCCTGCCCCTGCGGCAGCGGCAAGAAATATAAGAAGTGCTGCGGCCAATAGACCGAATGGATGATCAGGATATCTGTTTTTCTTACAAAATAGGAACTCCATAAAAGCCTATATATTGCAATTAATATAGTCAAATTGCTGCATTAATTGCAATAAAGTAACTTAATGTAGCTAAATAACTGCATTGCAATTTTAAATTATTATATTAATAATGAATCTAATATGCTACAATAAAGGCTGTAAATGGTTATAATGTATGCGAGAGGCAACATTATGGATTGGTATGGGATGTCAGATAAGGCGATAATCAGGGATATCGGGAAAAGGCTGAAACAAATAAGGCTGAATAAAAATATAACCCAGCAGGAATTATCCAAAAAGTCTGGAGTTCACAGGACTACCATAAGCAAGATAGAAACAGGTCAGCAGATCTCGCTGCTGACTCTGATACAGGTTCTGAGAGGGCTTGGCGAGCTTCAAAGACTGGAAAACATCATACCCGAAGAAATAGTAAGCCCCATGCAGCTGGCAAGACTCCAGGGCAAAAAGAGGAAAAGGGCTTCTTGATGATGCAGGACAATTTAAGAGGGGATTAAGTGGTAGCATTTGTAAATATCTGGAATAAAAGAGTGGGAGCTGTGTCATTCAATAATAATACTGGTATGGCCACTTTTGAATTTGACCAGGATTTTTTAAAAGAAGGCATAGAACTCTCTCCCATAATTATGCCGGTCGGGGAAGCAGCCAGGGGAAACAGGATCTTTTCTTTTCCAAATCTCTCAAATATGACATACAAGGGCCTTCCCGGGATGTTGGCTGACTCTCTTCCTGACCGGTATGGAAACAGGCTGATAGATGAATGGCTGGCTATGCATGGAAGATCACAGGAAGATTTCAGCAGTGTTGACAGATTATGTTATATAGGTAAGAGAGGAATGGGTGCACTTGAGTACGAACCTGCCATTATGGGAAAAGAAGATAGATCGGAATTGATCGACATAGAAGAGCTGGCAGAACTGGCAAGATATGTACTGAACAGGAGAAATAACCTTGATCCATCAGCAGAAATAAATGCAAAAGAAACATTAAATGAGATAATCAGGGTAGGCACATCAGCAGGCGGGGCCAGGGCAAAGGCAGTTATAGCCATAAATGATAAAACAGGGAAAGTCCGTTCAGGCCAGGCAGATACACCAAAAGGCTTTGAGCACTGGATATTAAAATTTGACGGGATCAGGGATGAGCGGCTTGGTGCACCTGCAGGATACGGAAAGATCGAGTATGCCTACTACTTGATGGCAAAAGATGCCGGGATAAATATGAAAGAGTGCAGACTTATAAAGGAAAATGACAGAGCCCATTTCCTGACAAAAAGATTTGACAGAAAACCAGGAAATAAAAAGATACATATGCAGACATTATGCGCCATAGCTCACTTTGACTACAATGATCCAAATTCTTATTCTTATGAGCAATTATTCCAGGTAATGAGGAAAATGAGATTACCATATAGTGATCTGCTGGAGATGTTTAGAAGAATGGTATTTAATGTGGCAGGGAAGAATCTTGATGATCATACTAAAAATATTTCTTTTCTTCTCGAGGAAAATGGTACATGGCGCCTATCTCCAGCATATGACATGATATATAACCATAATCCTGAAGGTAAATGGACAAGCAGGCACCAGATGTCTATAAATGGAAAGAGGGAAGAAATAAAGTACAAAGACCTGCTGGCAATCGGAGGGGAAAACAATATAAAATCATCCAGAGACATAATAGAAAAAATCCTTGAGGTCGTTAGCAATTGGGAAGATTATGCAGCTGAGGCTGATGTTGAAAATGAAAGGATCAAGGAGATCAAAAGAAACCTGGAATTAGATATAAAAAAATAATAAAAAAATATTTATGTGCTAAACTGTCAGGAACCGATATTTTTTAGGAGGAAAAATGCTGGACGAATTAAAGAGCAAATATGATGAACTGTTAAAGAAGCTTGTCTATCTCAGGAACTGTCTTTGAAATAGATAAGAAGACCGCTGTCCGGAAAAAGCTCCAGGAAGAGACTATGTTGCCTGGTTTCTGGGATGACCAGGAAAAAGCCCAGAAAGTGACCCGGGAAATAAACGCCACAGGGGAAATAGTCGATGTTGTGGATAATATTGGGGAAATGCTTGAAAATGCCTCTGCTGCCATGGAACTCCTTGAGATGGAAGAGGATGAGAGTCTTGCCCGGGAACTCCGGGATAACCTGGAGCGCGCAGAGGCTGAGATGGCAGACCTGGAGGAGAAAGCCATGCTTTCAGGAAAATATGACAGCTATCCGGCCGTGGTAAGCATCCATCCCGGCGCCGGAGGTACGGAATCAGCCGACTGGGCTGAGATGCTTTTCAGGATGTATTCCCGGTGGATAGAGAAAAGGGGATTCACCTATCGGGTAACTGACACCCAGCCCGGGGATGAAGCAGGGATAAAGAGCATAACTTTTACTGTATCTGGAAAGAATGCTTTCGGACTGCTGAGCGGCGAGAAAGGCATACACCGGCTGGTAAGGATATCCCCATTTGATTCATCGAAAAGAAGGCATACCTCATTTGCTTCGGTGGATGTCATACCGCTGGTAGAGGATGATATTGATATTAAAATAGACAAAGAAGACTTAAGGATAGAGACGTACAGGTCTACCGGGGCCGGGGGCCAGCATGTAAATGTAACGGATTCCGCAGTCAGGATAACCCATATTCCCACAAATACCATCGTCCAGTGCCAGGACGAGAGGTCACAGCTGTTGAACCGGCAGACGGCCATGCAGATACTCAAGTCCAAACTGCTGGAGCTGGAAGAGAAGAAGAAGCAGGAGGAGATAGACAGGCTCCGGGGCGAGAAAAAGGACATAGGCTGGGGACACCAGATAAGAAGTTATGTCATGATGCCCTACCAGCTGGTAAAAGATCACAGGAGCCTGGTGGAAATAGGCGATGTGCAGTCAGTCCTTGACGGGAATATCGATCCGCTGGTCAGGGGATTTCTTGAAAAAAAGCTGGTCTCAGAGTAAACTCTACATAATTAAAATCAGGCCTGGTGCCTGTCTGGAAGCTGGTCCAAAAACATTATGAAGATGATAGAATTCAAAAATGTCAGCAAGATATATGAGAATGATACAGCTGCCCTTAAAAATATAAGCCTGAGTATTGAAAAAGGAGAATTCCTGTTCATGGTAGGCCCCAGCGGCTCAGGAAAATCTACATTTATAAAACTTCTCATCAAGGAGATAGAGGAGACCAGCGGCAGCATTTTTATTGCCGGCAGGAATATCTGCAACCTGAAGAACAGCAGGATACCGCAGCTAAGGCGCAATATAGGCTGTGTATTCCAGGATTTCAAGCTTCTTCCCAATAAGACGGCTTTTGAGAATGTCGCCTTTGCCCTGGAAGTAATAGGCAGGCCCGGCTATGAGGTAAAGGTTCAGGTACCCCAGGTACTGAAGCTGGTAGGACTTCATAACCGGGAGAAATCATATCCCCACCAGCTTTCCGGGGGAGAACAGCAGCGGATCTCAATTGCCAGGGCATTTGTGAACAGGCCTCCCATATTGCTGGCGGATGAACCTACGGGAAACCTGGATCCTGCTACTTCGGAGGGTATAATGAAGATACTTTCCAGGATAAACCTTATCGGTACCACTGTAGTGATGGCTACCCATGACAGGAGTATTGTAAACTCCATGAGGAGAAGAGTGGTCGAGCTGGAAGAGGGAGAGATAATCAGGGACCAGAAGAGAGGAGTTTACGGAGACTGACCATGTTTAGACCCAGGTATTATTTCAGTGAGACCTTTGTGAGCTTCAGACGGAATTTCCTGATGGGATTTACGGCCATAACCACCGTTGCCATAACCCTTTTTATCGTAGGCTTCTTCACGGTGCTGGTATATGATATCCAGGGGATAATAAATTCCATAAGGGGACAGGTAGAGCTGGCGGTTTACCTGGAAGACAATGTAACCCCTGAGCTGAAGCAGTATATTGAAGATGAGGTACTGAGCTGGGAAGAGACTGGCTCCATAACCTATGTGTCCAAGGAACAGGCTCTTGAGCAGTTCAAGCAGCAGAATGAAGGCAGCGATATACTAAAGGAGATGCAGGGGAACCCGCTTCCTGCTTCCTATGAGATAACCCTGACTGACCCGGAAAAGGTGGAGCTGGTGGCTCTCCGCTTTATGGATAAGGACGGTAATTATATAGAAGGCATAAGTGATGTTGTGTACGGACAGACTTATGTCAGGAGGCTTTTCTCCATAACCGCCATAATCGGCACCATAGGACTGCTGATAATCGTAGTGCTGCTGCTGGCTACCGTCGTCCTTATATTTAATACTATAAGACTCTCCATATATGCCAGGCGCAAAGAGATCGAAGTGATGAAGCTTGTGGGGGCTTCCAACTGGTTTGTAAGGATGCCTTTTCTTTTTGAAGGTTTCTTTGAAGGTTTCTTTGGAAGCACAGCATCAGTAGTGCTTTTGTATTTCCTGTCCAGATTCCTCCTTATAAGGGGGGAAAGGGTAATAGTAGATACCATGCGGGTAAAGGATCTTGCCATACTGGGAAGCGGCAATATTATTATCTATATATATGCAGGCATACTGGTCCTGGGCGGATTTCTGGGGATAATAAGCAGCGCCATAGCCCTGAGAAGATATGTAAAGACTTAAAAATATTTGACTTAAAATATGAGATCAGCTCCGCTAAGACATATCATAGCTTTTATCAGTCTTTTACTCATGCTTGCCGGCATAGTTGTTTTCAGCAGTGAAGGAAGCATCCAGGCTCAGTCCCTGGAAGAAGAACTGAAAAAGATCCAGGAGGAACGGGAGCAGATGCAGAAGCAGATAGATGAGCTTTCCAGGACCGAGAGTCAATACAAAGGCGAAGTGAATGAGGTAGAGGAGCAGCTGCTGGGAGCCCTTTCGGAACTCGACGGTTTAAACGGCCAGTTAGCTGAGGCAAAATCAGGAATGGACAGGACCACCATCGAACTTGTAGTAAGGGAGGAGGAGCTAAAGCAGATAGAAGGAGAACTTTCGGAAAAGATCCTCATATTAAACAACAGGGTTGCCCAGATCTACAAGAATGGCGGCAATAATATACTGGAAGTACTGCTCAAGGCGGGAGATTTCATAGAATTTATTTCCCGGATGAAGCTCATGAGCCTTTTTGCCCAGCAGGATATGGAACATGTAGAGAATATAAAGGAAAAGCGGGATGCCACACTGGGAATAAAGAAATCTATTATAGACCTCAGGGAGACCCAGAAAGAGCATAAGGAAAAGATAGAACGGCTGGTATCCCAATCACAGGCCAAGACTGATGAAATAGAAGAGCTTTACGGAGAAAAAAAGGGACTCCTCAGCCAGACCAGAGCCAATAAGAGCGCCCTGGTGGCCATGGAAAAAGAACTTGAGATACAGGAAGCAGAAGTAACCAGGATACTGGAGAGCTATAAATACGGGACAGCTCCCTCGGGAAAGTTCATGTGGCCGGTAGCAGGCAGCATAAGGTCCGGCTTTGGCTACCGCATACACCCTATATTCGGGGTTCGCCGGTTTCATGCCGGCCTGGACCTTACCGCAGCTCATGGCACCCTGATAAAAGCCGGTGACGGAGGCCAGGTAATACAGGCAGGTTATTCCGGCGGTTACGGCTATACCGTGCTTCTTTACCATGGCGGCGGTTTTGCTACCAGGTATGCGCATCTTTCAAGCATAAGGTGTGCCATGGGACAGTTTGTGGAAAGGGGCCAGGTAATAGGTCTTGTAGGTTCCACGGGCTGGAGCACTGGTCCCCATCTTCATTTCGAGGTAAGGATAAACGGGCAGGCACAAAACCCCCTTCAATACCTGGAATAATTTTTTGAATATTATAGAATACTCCCGGTGATAAGATGAAGCAAATAATTATCAAGGCAATAGTTTCCATAGTGGTATTGATATTCGTTTTTTCGGCAGGGGTCTGGGCCGGACTCAGTCTTGAAACTTTAAATATCAATTTTACTGGGAAAAACGGCGGCACGCAGGATGTTTCTTCCAGTGATGGTGAAAGCCCGGGGATCATAGGCAATATCTCCAATACAATAAAAGAAAGGTTCAGCATAAAACCTTTTCAGGAAGCTCTTGAGTTTATAAGGGAGGATGCCGCTCAGGAATACACCAGACAGGAGCTTTTAAGGGCTGCCATAGAAGGGATGCTGTCCCTTCTTGATGACAGGCATTCTGAATATTTTACAGTTGAGGAATATGAGAAGATAGCGGAATCTTTTAGCGGCACCATGAGCGGCATAGGAGTCATAGTCACCCAGGAAGAAGACGGCAGCATAGTCGTGGTGAAGCCGCTTCCCGATACGCCTGCAGGAAGCGCCGGGATAAGGGAAGGCGATATTATAAAGGCAGTGGATGGAGTGGATATCAGCGGCATGGTGCTGGAAAATGTAGTGGCCATGATAAAGGGCGAGCAGGGCACCAGTGTGGATATCACATTTTACCGCCCTGCAGATGATGAGACATTTACAGTGACCCTGGTCAGGGCGCGCTTTTATGTTCCAAATGTGTTTGCCGAGATGGCCGAAGAAAATATTGCCTATATACAATATATCGGTTTCCAGGACAATGGAGCCGACCTTCTTGATTCCGAGCTTGAAAAACTGATCGACCGGGGAGCCGAAGCCCTGATACTCGACCTCAGGAATAATCTGGGCGGGACACTTGAAGATGCAGTAGATGTATGCGACCTTTTCCTTGATAAGGGAGCTATTGTCACTGTCAGGGGACGGTCGGATGATAAGGAGAGGGTAGACGAATATTTTGCCAGGGAGGGAAAATATATGGAAATACCTATTGTAGTCCTGATAAACGGTTTTTCAGCCAGCGCCTCCGAACTTGCAGCCGGTGCATTAAGGGATAATGACCGGGCACTTATTATCGGGGAGCAAAGCTTCGGCAAGGGTACGGTACAGGTCATACATGAACTTTCTGACGGTTCTGGACTTAAATTTACTACTGCCAGGTATTTCCTTCCCTCTGGTGTATCCATTGATGGAGTAGGGATAATGCCGGATATTGAAGTGGAGCTCACTCTGGAGGATACGGAAGACCTCCAGCTCGAGAGGGCAATTGAAGAGATAAAGAAGATGATAGAGGGTGCGGGGCTTGAATAAGAAGAAAAAGGGCAAAAAAACTTTCCACAGCAATATTATTGCCAGCAATAAGAAAGCTTTAAGGGACTTCTTTATAATGGACAGTTATGAGGCCGGAATAGAATTATGGGGAAGCGAGGTCAAGTCAGTCCGCGGCCACCGCGTCAACCTGAAAGATAGCTATGGACGGATAAAGAACGGGGAGCTTTTTTTATATAATATGCATATTTCACCCTATACCAACAGCCGCATCGAGGACATGGACCCCAAGAGGTCAAGAAAACTGCTTATGCACCGTAAAGAGATAGACAGGCTGCAGGGAAAGCTTACAGACAAAAGCCTTACCCTGGTGCCCCTTAAGCTTTATTTTAAGAAGAACAGGGTAAAAGCGGAGATCGCCCTGGCCAAGGGCAAGAACCGCAGGGACAAGCGCATGGATATAATAGAAAAAGAACATTCCCAGGAGATAAATAGGGCTTGTCAACGTTCAGCGAAAATGTCACCTAAAACATATTAGTTTGTTCAGCGAAAATGTCACCTTCCTTAGATAATTTAGTAGCTGTCTGTCTCCCAT